>JAHDGC010000913.1 GCA_020627865.1 Saprospiraceae bacterium
TTTTTTATATGCAAAAATAGAGAACTTTATTGATAAAAAAAGGGCGAAATGAATTTATATGATACGAATTAGTGATGGCGTTAACAGCGGTTTACTAACCTGCCTATCCTGCGAATACGCAGGCAGGACTTCTGTTTTTAATTGTTCTTAACCTAAAAGTTAATGAACTGATCTTTTGAACAAGCAAGTTTAGTAAACCTTGATTCTATATCACTACATTATTTATGCATAATATTTTGTATCGCCAAAAAACAATGTCACAATGTGAGCAGGAAGGATTTATGCTTGTATGGTTTCTTGTATGGCTTGTTTAAGTTTATGCCTTGTTGCTAAGTGTTATAACATTGCAATTTCGAAATTTAGTAATGGTTATGTATATTTCGAGGAAAGGTCACGAATATCGCTTGTGTGCCATTTCAGTCTATGATTTCTATTTTTTTCGGCATCCTGTTTGTTTTTATAGCAATAGAAATTTCCAACCCCTTCCTAAAAAACCAAATATTCCAACCCCCTTTCTTTTTATTCCCCCTTTTCTTGAAAATCTAGGCTTACGCTTACTTTTATTGGTTTATATTTTTTAGACTTTTTTGATAAATACATTTTTAATGGAGTGCCTAGGCATATCCGTTAATATTGCTATGGTCAATAGTCTTCTGAAAAACCGTTTTTCAATATACCTGCTTTTAAACGTGTTCCATGATGAAAAAAATTACAATAAAAAACCTTTACACCAAATTACAAAACGGTAGAACCCGAGAGAAAAATACAATACGGCTGCTGTTTTTAGCTTTGGTTTTTTTCTCCTGCTCTTTTCCTACTTATGCACAGAGTTGTGATTGTGGAGATGGCCTAACGCCGGGCACGGCCTTCACTTCCCTTAGTGATGCGCTGAATGTTACTACTGCGGGGAGTTATCAGTTTAATGTAGACGGACAAACCTTTACGACTTATGTGACTGCCGATGGCTATGTCCAAATTGCCATCGACTTTGGCTATGGAATCGGTAATTTACCGCAAGGAAATTTTCTCTTCGAAGAAATGGAAGGGGAAAGAGGAATCTTAAATCCACTGATATTAGCAGCACTCACGGATATTGGAGAGGTGCGAATCTCCCATTCTGGAAATGGCTTAGATGTGACGACTACAGATTCTACCATTATCACTCGGGTGCAAGGTAATCATACCTTGCACATGGGATTTTCGGATAACGAAATTAATGATTCTTGGACAGGAACGAATGCCCATTATATGACCGTAGATGCGACTTGCGATCTTTCTGGTTCTTCCTCTTTTGTGTATACACTAACCAGATTACATGAAAATGTAGCTTACACTTGTGGTGTTGGCGATGGTATTGACTGGCGGCCTTCTGCAAATATGCAAAGGGTATCCGGGAACTTGGGAGAAATAGGCGATGATGATAGCATGATTATTTGGGTGAAGGGTGGTGATGCACCTTGTGGAAGTTCAGCGGCATTGCTCAGGACGACGGCCATTAAGGATGATTTTATGAATACACCATATGGCGTTCCGGTTGTTGGGAATGTAAGCACGAATGATGTCGGGGATGACAGTGCAACTCAGTCATTTGCGCTAGATGGTGCCAATGGGGGAATGGATATTTCGGAAGGAACTGTTGTTATTGATGCCGCCGGAGCCTATACTTTTACGCCTGCCAACGGATTCAGAGGAGAAACATCTTTCGATTATATTATTTGTGATGATATTGATCCAACGGCTTGCAAAACATCAACGGTACATATCGAAGTTTTCCCAGAAATTGATACGGAGAACCCGTTAATCGTTGCGAATCTGGATGCACACAAAATAAAAGCAGGTCTCATCGCAACCGGAAATGTAATGTCTAATGATTTGGATCCAGATCTCATGATGCCATCCATCACGACAATGCTTGATGAAGAGGTCGTACCGGGTGTAGATGAATCTGGAAATCCTGTTGCATCTGCGGGTTTTCTAAGTTTGTATCCAGATGGCAGCTACTCCTTTGAACCTAGTCCTGGGTTTACTGGTGTTGTTAGGCAAACTTATATGATTTGTAATGCTTCTGCGCCAGCAGTTTGTGATGAATCGGAATTAATCATAGCCGTTTTGCCAGATTGTAAGAATACGACTTTTGCGAATGATGACGCCACGATTACAGATGCTGGAGTACCTGTAGCAGGAGATGTATTGACGAATGATACAGATAGTGAAGGAGATATGCAGGAAATATCTTCCTTTTTAACAGATAGTGATGGGGACGGAGAAGGCGATATGCCAGGAACAATTGGTATGCCTATTACCGTTGGTGGTACGAATGATATGGGAACACCGGTAGCGGATGCAGGAACGTTGACCTTGAATGCGGATGGCAGCTATGATTATGCACCGGCCATCGGATTTGCGGGAAATGTAGTTGTCCCTTATGTCGCTTGTGATGATGCTGCCGAAGTAGCTTGTGAAAAAGCCACTTTAGTAATCACCGTGTTAGGCATAAAGCGGGATTATGGGGATGCTCCGGCCATGTATCCTATTGCATGGCACCGTGTATTGACGGATAATATCGGAGATGATGGTATTTTAGATGGCCCTACAGATGTCTGGTTAGGGGCCAAAGCCGATTTTGAAATAGCACAATCTGTCGATGAGGAGGCTATAGGGGATGATAATGATGATGCGATCACTTTTGGAACAGCTCCAGGACAGTTCCCGATAGCGGGAGCACCCAATGCGAATTATGATGTAAATATTGAATTGAACTCAAC
>JAHDGC010000914.1 GCA_020627865.1 Saprospiraceae bacterium
CAAGGGAGTTTCTACCTCGATAATATTTGCATCAATGCGATTAGATCCGGCTGTGTGGATGTTCTGAACTTGAATAATATTAGTATTGACCCTGACGGAACGGGCTGGTATGCCAAAGATTACATTACCGCAAACGGTGTGGTTTCCAGTAATCACCAGCTGTTTCAGGCGGGCAATAACATTTGTATGAATGCTGGATTTGAAGTACCAATAGGAAAAGAATTCCTCGCGGACATTGGCCCTTGCTTTGAACCTGTCAATGATATTTGCAACAATGCTATTGCTCTAAATGTATACCCTACTTGCAGGCCGATTATGGGGAGTAATGAAAACGCTACGGCTTCTGGTGCTTTACCTGCGCCTACCTGTGGTAATTTCGGAACAGGAAGGGATGTTTGGTATAAAGTTACGATTCCAGACTCTACGAATATAACTGTAACCATTAACCAATTCTATGGCCCTAATGATTTTGTGCTACAGGCATACACAGGGGATTGTGATAATTTAGTCTTGTTAGCGTGTCATGACGATATAAGTTTTCCAGACAACGCCATGCCTAGGATTGAACTCAGTGGGCAGGCTGTCGGTTCTACGGTATACTTCCGTGCATTTACCTTTGGGAATAATGTAACGGGATCGTTTGAGATTTGCGCTACAGGCGGATAAGGTTTATTGATGATAATATTTGGTTTTGGTGGTTTTAGCATCAGAACCAAATATTATCTTTTTGTTACTTTCGCTTCGTTAAATAGACCCCGCCCAAAATTAATGTCATTGCTAGAAAATGAAATATGGTTATGGTTTCTCCATCCAGCAAGCCCCAACCTACCCCGACTATCGGAATCAGGTAGGCGATCATGGAGGCAAAAACGGCATCGGTTATTTGTAACAAATGAAAATAAATTACCGTAGCCAAGACTGTCCCGAACAGGGCCAGAATGGTAATGAAGCCAAGAGAAGCCAAGGCATATTCATGGGTTTGGGCAACCGTTACAAAATCAGTTCCTAAAAATAAATACAATATTGCTGGAGGTCCGATCATGCAAAAAGAAATTGCACTAATCGTGACGCTGCTCAATCCTTTGAGTTTAGATTCTACAACATTGGAAGATGTTCCATAACAAATTGTTGCCAAAATGGCCATTGCTCCAAAAAAGAGACTGAAAACAAAGGAGGTATCGTCTCCGTAAAGCAAAAGCAACAAGGTACCGACAAGTCCGGTTAAAACCCCTAATAATTCTATCCCCCTGAATTTTTTACTAAAGATGACAACTCCTATCAACAAAGTCCACAAGGGAGATAATGAATTCAGTACACTGGTTACAGAACTACTCAAGCCCGTTTCTGCATAAGCAAAAAGATAGGCGGGGAAAGCACTGCCAGTTAGGCCTACAAGTAGTAAATACTTCCACTTATCTGCTGGTATACTTTTATAAAATTTAAAAAATAATGGGGAAAAAGCTATAGCAGAGATGCTCACCCGAAGACAGGCCAACTCCATAGGGGAATAGGCGATCAGCCCTTTTTTGATTAAAATAAAGGAACTGCCCCAGATGAAACTGAGGGCAATGAGGATGAGGATTGGCTTGAGTCCGATTGATTGCATTTGTTCTTCCTGCTTATTATTGAATTTACTTGCAAGCTAACAAATAGTTCGGTTCAAAGTTTGCTGGGGAAGGGGTTTCTCTGTAATTATTTATAAATTTATTTTATAAAAATATGATTAAAAACAATTAAAACAATATGTGCCCTTATCAGGGTGGGTCCCACCCAAGCAACCACGAGACCCTGCCTGTCGTGCGACAAGCAGGCAGGCAACCCGCTTTCCGGGGTCTCAACGTCAGACCATAAGCCTGACCCTTCAATTTCCGACATTTCGGAAAAAGAATTATGGAAAGGGAGTCTTTCCTCCCCGAATGCACCAAACAACCGGATCCGCATCGCTCCGTGCAATTCTTCAATAATAAAAAACCTTAAATGTCGTAAGCATTACGACGCTGGTGATCGTTGAATTCATTCCAGGAAACCACTTGCCCACAGCACAACAAATCACGCTCACTGATCGCATTAACTTTAGCAGCAAGAACCATAAACGCTGGAATAAAATCTACATGAAGGGTATCTATTACTAGAAAAACTTGCCCACACCTTAAGCATGGTTTATAAATTTTGTGTTGATTGTGATTTTACCGATACCCTAATTCTAAAAAGTTACTACAAAGATAACAACAATATCGCGAAATGCAAATATTTTGATTATTTTTTTATTCTCAATAAAGTTACATCACAAATTCGGGAGGCCGAGATTTTACCCTATAAACCACAGGGCCAATAATGCAATAAAAGCCGGCCCACCTTGCGTGAACAAAATCGTTTTTTTGGCCGTAAGGCTTCCATAAATCGCAGCGACAAGGACACACAATAAGAAAAAGAATGCCAACTCCCTCGCCCAAACTACATTAGACTCTACCAATGCCCATATGAGTCCGGCAGCCAGAAAGCCATTATACAGGCCTTGATTGGCAGCCAATACTTTTGAGGTTTCTGCATCTTCCTTGGACAAACCAAAAGTTTTGCGTCCGAATGGTTTTGTCCACAAGAACATTTCCAGATAAAGGATGAAAATATGTTCGAGGGCTACAATGCCGATTAAGATTTTTACTAAAATACTCATGGGTTGGTGAATTTGGTGACTTTGGTGATTAGTGGGTTGTGGTTTGGTGGTTAGTGGGTTTGTGATTTGTGGGTTTGTGATTTG
>JAHDGC010000915.1 GCA_020627865.1 Saprospiraceae bacterium
AGCGACCTAGAGGGCTTGCCTAGGTGCGTATGCAGATAGGGAACGCCCTGAAAATCAACCTTAAATATCCATTTAATCGTAACAAAAATTCGCCATATTTTAACCAATAAACAGATGTTGTAGATAATATGAAAAAATAAGAAACCCATCCAGTTTCCAGATGAGCTTCTTTACTAAAAAAACTACCATTATATGCCGCTCAAACTCATTTTCATTGTCCGCCACACCCTTCAATCTTTGCCTCTAATATTGCACCAGCCTCTACAGTGAAGCCTGCCTCCAACAATATGCTTTCTCCTGATTTTATCGTAGCATCGCTCCCCAACAATACTTTACCATTACTCGTTAATTCTACAGCCGCTTGGTGGATGCCATCCGAAACAATATTGGGCAACAACACCGACGACGGGCATGCATTTTCGTTACAATCCACAATATTCCCGTCTTCGTCATATATCGGAATAAAAAAGCCTTCTACTACTATCTCCATAATATTACTCAAGCCTTCAGCATCACTTACCGTCACCGAGTGTGTACCCACAGGCAAATTTGTGGCCTCCGCAGTAGTATGCCCGCTGCTCCACAAAATATCAAAAGGGGGCGTACCTCCAGATATGTTTATGGTAGCATTTCCCGGTGCATTGCAATATGCCGGATTCGTGCTTCCTGCAATCATCATGTTATATTCATCTGGCGCAACTTCGGAATAGGTATGGTAAAAGGCGTTCCCAATGGCTGTACTAAAATCTCCGACTCCTGTAATGCTGCACCCCAGAGCACCGGAAACCGCTACGGCATCTCCTCCCACTATATCCGGCGACTCCACAAGCAATACGCCAAGCTGTCCGCACAAACGGTCTGTATTATCCGTTCTGGTGACGGCTATGCTAATGCAATTGCTATTGGGATCAAAACTCACCAATTGTTCCTCTGGTTCGAGGCAGGAATTTGTAAAATCCATGTTAGCTGCCGAAACATTCAAATCCCCAAAACAAACCTGAAATGCGAAACCATGCACCTGTACCGGGCTTCCCTCATTGTCTAAATTCACAGCATAACGCAATTCTCCTACCACGACACCCGGCAGTTCTTCAAGGGTATAGTTTGTGCCATCAATATTGCTGATGGCAAAACCGGATGGCCGTACATTCCCCTTATTGTTAAACAATACAATTTTATCCTGCCCATCTATTATGCCATCTCCGTTGCCATCCTGGTGCTTGCTATTGACACCATAAATTTCCGTTGACCAATCTGGACAAACCTGCCCTTCCCAGTTTGAACTGGCATTCGGGCGGGCAGGCCCAGTACGTCCGACAGCAACGCCCCAAAATATCAAATCATCATCCGCAGCCATGCCATCATTGTTAAAATCTCCCGGCCATACCGGAACAGCTTCTATAACATAATTGGTACTTCGCAAAGTAAGTGCTTGCGAAGCATTACCCGGTACTGTTACATCATTGTTGGTAATTTCACAGTAATATGTACCCGGAACGGTGGTGGCATACCCACGGTTTCCGGTAACGGTATATACCAATACACCATCCCTGTACCACTTGTAGGTATTTTTAGCAATTGTTCCCCCAGCATGTACCCACAAAGTATTCCCGGAAATCCGCATCGGAATGGTTGCTTGTGGGGCATATTCCAGTACTAATATATCGGAATTGACCAAGGTTTCCATACCCATAAAAGTAAACCGATTGGACTGTAATGCTATACGCAAGATATTCGGCAAGGTGCTGAGGCCAGAGGGGATAGTTCCCGATAAATTATTGTTATCTAACCACAAAGAAGATAGGTTGGTCATGCCGGAAAATGTTGTTGGGATACTGCCGGACAGATTGTTGTCAGATAAATACAATACCAATAAATTGCTTAATCCTCCGAGGTCAGGAGGAATAGAACCGGACAAGTTATTGCCGCCTAGTCCAAGGTACACCATATTTTCTGCTGCGCCTAACCCAGTGGGAATACTCCCTGAAAATGCATTGTTATTCAAGTAGAGCCATTCCAGCTTATCAAGGTTGCCCAATGCATTTGGCAAGTTTCCAGAGAAGTTGTTGTCATCCATTCCTAGATCAGTAAGGTTGTTTAAATCACCGATTGCGGCAGGCAGTGTTCCCGAAAGATTATTGTTATTTAATGCCAGTGATTTTACACAACCATCTTCCAAAGTTACACCATACC
Source organism: Saprospiraceae bacterium (assembly GCA_020627865.1). Taxonomy (GTDB): domain Bacteria; phylum Bacteroidota; class Bacteroidia; order Chitinophagales; family Saprospiraceae; genus JAHDGC01. Next base: position 2,194 of record JAHDGC010000915.1, read on the forward strand.
AAGTGTCCATAGGCTGCGCGAGATTCCAAGTATTTGTCCAGTTGTTTCCATTGGTGGCGTTATACAGTGCGACAAGGGCAAGGGAGTCCGAAGCACGACAAGGGTTTGCACTGATACAATCGACAAGGGCATCCCACCCTTCCCGGATCACGGCAGCGTCGGAGGTAAATACAAAGGTGAGGCAACCGGAAGCATGGGTAGACTGGAATGGTCCTGGTATAATAGTGTTCGACTGGCCGCAAAATTCGCCCAAAAAGGGATCGGTAATATCCATGCCATCATAAACCCGTAGTTTATCATAACAATATCCTGACGATGCCCTTTCCACATCGAAAGAAGTAAAAGTAACATGAACGATCTCTCCGGGATTATCCGGGCAAAGTTGCGTGGTAATATTTTCATTGTTGTCGTAGCATCCGCCCCGTGTGCCAGAATCCCGGAAGATACTACCACAAACGGGTTCCGGCTCAGGGGTGCCGTAATAAGTTAAGGCATTGAAAACATTCAGCCGTCCACCCGTCAACACAATACTATTCAAAGCGATTGTACG
>JAHDGC010000916.1:0-1561 GCA_020627865.1 Saprospiraceae bacterium
ACAGGGTCATAATACCAGGGAGCCAGAGCCATGTAAGTATAGCCGTTTACGGTTTTCGTTATTGGATAAGAATCATGCCATGCCTCGTCATCGTTGAGGATGGTGGCGCAGTCGATGTAGCCTTGGGCGTTGATATTGGGGAGGAGAATAGTAGTTAGTAAAGTTGTTAGTAAAAGTATTTTTTTCATAAAACCAGTTGGTGTGTGAGGCAATTGAAAAGAATAAATCAATTTTGAATTGCCTTAACACTTTTGTTATGTAAAAGTAAAGTTGATAAATACCTAATGGAGAGAAATACTATAGTGGTAGTAGTAGTGGTGAGTATAGAAAATGAAAGTCATTTTCGGAGGGGAAAGAATTAGGTGTGGTTATTTTCTTATTTATGAAAGGGGAATTATTATGAAGGGGAGGAGATTATGAGAAGATTGTATGGAGGGATATGCAGACACTGTAACAAATTTGCTCCATGGATAAGAATAGCATTGGTGTCTTGCATTTTACATGTGAGAGAATGCAAATAGGAGGCCAATAATCTTGTACTATACTGGCACTATACCAGTACATTGTGTAATAAATTTCACACAATGTACCGAGGTTTTGTAAATTAGATTTTGAATGATAGCATTATTACTAATTCATGTTTTTTTCTTACTTTTTCATTCGCAAAAAAGTAAGCAAAATGCTTGTCAAAAAAAACTCCTTCCAGTCGAACAGTTTTTTGACAGCCATCGCCACCACGACGTACCTTCGACCGTAATAAGATGCCGAAAACCTACTATACAAAAGTACTCTTTTACCGTATATAGCATACAAAACGCCAGGCCTATTTTACAGAAATCACAAAAAATCTTTCAGGACTTTCCAGATATTATCTGCGACGATTTTTTCGCCTTCTACGTTGGGATGGATGCCATCTGGTAGGTTTAGTTTTGGATTTCCGGCAACGCCTTCTAGGACAAAAGGGATGAATCCGGCATCGAATTCTTTGGCCAAATCTGCGAAAATGTTATTGAATTTTTGCTCATATGTTTTCCCCATATTCGGGGGCGCCATCATGCCCGCGATGATGATTGGTATTTTTGGATTCTTTGTCCTGACCTTGTTCAGAATCGTCCGAAGGTTTTCTTCAGTTGCATTGACATCCAACCCGCGCAGCATATCATTCCCACCCAGTTCCAAAACAAAAAGATCAACCTTTTGCTTCAGCACCCAATCAATACGGCGAGCACCTCCGGCGGTCGTTTCTCCACTCAGTCCTGCATTTATGACCTTATAATCCAAGCTCATTTCTTGGATTCTATTTTGGATCAAAGTCGTCAAGGCATCTTTTTCGTCTAGGCCATAGCCAGCCGTGATGCTATCGCCAAAGAATAGGATATATTTGGTTTTGGCCGTACTTTCGGATGATGCTGATGGTGCAGTTTCCGTTTTTTTCTTTGTTGTTGTTGTTTTTGTATTTACATTCTGCTCTCCTGTATTATTGGCACAGGCCAAACATAGGAAAATAATCAGGCTTAGGAAATTCAGGCTCCTCATTGATTTAGTTATTTTTCGGTGATTC
>JAHDGC010000916.1:1571-2740 GCA_020627865.1 Saprospiraceae bacterium
AAAACAAAACAATCTATCGTTTAGAAGTGTTTATCTTGTGGGACAAAAGTATGAAATTTAGTAGTAAGTAATGCCATAACAAACAAGCATAAATATGGCAATCGTATAAAACCTAGTAGGGGAATCAACTCAAAAAATCGTGTACGATTTTTCATAAATCTGTGAGTTGCACCACAGATTCACCAGATTTACACGGATTTATGCACAGATTAGTCCTCAATACGCAAAAATCCTTGTAGTAACCTGCCTGTTCTTGCTGAACCAGCAGGCAGGTCTGTGGTAAATTATTTCTTATGCGATTCCCTTACAAGCATAAACCATTTTCTTTTTTTAAAACATATATTCAAATTATGCAAGCTATTCTTGCGGTAGAACATCTTACCAAGACATATCAAAGTGGCAACCGGAAGCTGACCGTCCTTGACGATGTCAGTTTCAATATTCAGAAAGGAGAAAGCGTGGCTATTGTCGGTTCCTCCGGAAGTGGAAAGACAACCCTACTCGGGTTGTGTGCCGGATTGGACAAACCTAGTAGTGGAAAAGTACAGTTATACGATAATTTTATCAACGAAATGACAGAAGATGAAAGGGCGGCTTTGCGCAATGACCATGTCGGTTTTATCTTCCAGAATTTCCAGCTGATCCCGACCTTGACGGCATTGGAGAATGTGATGATTCCACTAGAATTAAAAGGCAAAAAGAACGCACAATCTGTTGCGATGGATTTGCTGGAAAGGGTTGGCTTGGGCAAAAGGTTTGACCACTACCCTACACAACTTTCCGGCGGGGAGCAGCAGCGGGTTTCGCTAGCTAGGGCTTTCAGTAATGAACCGAAAATCTTGTTCGCGGATGAACCTACTGGAAATCTGGATGAAGTGACCAGTCAACAGGTGGAACAGTTGCTCTTCGATCTCAATCGGGAAAAGGGAACGACCTTAATTATTGTGACGCATGATATGGCATTGGCGCAACAAACGGAGCGGATTATTCAGTTGAAGGGCGGGAAGATTATTGCGGATAAGCGGACGGTGGTCATTTCTAATAATATCTAATATAGATATCAGACCACTTCGCTATCAGAAGTCAGACGCATTCTAGCTTGTATCTTGGCAGACTGCTAAATTTTTAGCAGCGCAGCATCTGACTTCTGACAATAAGCAAAGCGAATG
>JAHDGC010000048.1:0-13208 GCA_020627865.1 Saprospiraceae bacterium
ACTTCAATTACGCAGATATTAATCTACCCAATGTTTTCGGACCGGAGAATCAGCCTAATTCCAATGTCCTTACGGATGCCGGAGCGACATTGGGGCGTGTATTGTTCTATGATAAAGCCCTTTCTTTAAATAACAAGATTTCTTGTGGTTCTTGCCATATCCAAAGTCTTGCCTTTGCTGATGGCCAAGCATTCAGTGAAGGATTTGATGGTAGACATACGACCAGAAACAGTATGGCACTCATCAATCTTGGGCATTCGCATAGCCCGTTGTTCTGGGATCACAGGAGTCAGACGCTTGAAGAGCAAGCCTTACAGCCTGTTAAGAATCATATAGAGATGGGCATACAGCGGATGGAAGCCCTCGAAACGAAGCTTAAAGGCGTAGATTACTATCCCGCACTGTTTGAGGATGCTTTTGGTAGTGAGGAAATCACGGCAAATAGAATTGCAAAGGCCTTAGCTCAATTTATGCGTTCGATCCTTTCTTACCAATCCAAGTATGATATTGGTTTGACCAATAACTTTGCTAACTTTTCGGAGCTTGAAATGGAAGGCCTGAATCTCTTTCACAGTTGGGACAGGGGTTGTGTAAGCTGTCATGGAGATGATGCCAATTTATCTGGCGGTGGAGAGGCGGCCAATATTGGTTTGGATTTGGAATATGAGGATAAAGGGCTTTATGAAGTTACCGGAAATGATTTTGATAAAGGACGCTTTAAAGTGCCGTCTTTAAGGAATATTGCCCTTACTGCTCCATACATGCACGATGGTCGTTATCAAACATTGGAAGAAGTTGTGGAACATTATAACTCAAAGGTTCAACTGCATCCTAACCTTGATTGGAGATTGTTTGATTTCTTTGACATTTTCCCTGGGGGTGAGCCTGGCGAAATCCCGGTAAGAAACATGAATCTGACAGAACGGGAGAAAGAAGCTTTGGTTGCTTTTATGCATACCTTGACCGATCATCAAATGCTAGAGGATGAGAAGTTTTCTGATCCGTTTTAGGAAGAGATTTATGACAATTTTTGCACTTCTTACGTTCCAGCCATTTTATGGTTGGCAATGATATATCGTTTCTATGGAACTCACATTTAAAACGCACTAAAAGTCTTTTCGCAAAAATTGTTAATGATTCAATTCATAGAAAAAGCTAATTTACTTTAATTTGAGTAAATTAGCTTTTTTTGATTCTTGGATAATTTTCGTGAATGCCTGAACCTTGATTTTTTATCCGTCAATTTTCAATTGACCTCTGCTGTCCGCAATTGTCTAAGAACTACTTTTATACTTACATTTCGCTGAAATAAAATTGAGAAAATTAAAATAACCAGCAGTTAATTTGGTTTGTCTAGCTTTAAAGCCAAAAATTGGTAGCAGTTTTAATCATTTCTTACTTTTTCATTCGCAAAAAAGTAAGCAAAATGCTTGTCAAAAAAAACCTGCCTGTTCCTGCGAACACGCAGGCAGGCTCCCTCCGGTCGGACAGTTTTTTGACAGGCCATCGCCACCACAACGTGCCTTCGACCGCACACTTCTGCTGAAAGAAATTCACTTTTTGTATCAATACGAAATTATATTTCGAATTATTTTTCCGGTACAGGCCGGACAGATATTTTCTTCGTTTTAGATCAGTGAAATCCAAGTTTATAATCATAATGAAAATAAACAAAAAGGTAAACTTTGTAGAAGATAAATGTGTCGATGCCGAATTGGTGGCGTCTCTCTTAAAAAAGTCTGCGGCAAAAAATGCATGGACGAATGGTGGTCCTGTGCTGCATTTGTTGGAACAGGAGTTGACACAAATCATTGATAATGAAAACCTACGGGTAGTTTGTACGGCCAATTGTACCCTATCTATCCAAGCAGCAGTGCAGTGTGCCATGTATACCGAGGGAAAAAAGCTGAACTGGGTTGGTTCTTCTTTTAGCTTTTATGCAACCCAATTAAACGACCTACAAACCATTCATCTTCTGGATTGTGATGAGCGAGGATTCCTATCCTTAACGGCCTTAAAAGCACTTGATCCTGATAGTTATGGTGGATTCATCGTAACCAATATTTTTGGATACCAACAAAATCTTGACAATTACATCAATTTTGCGGCCGAGCAAGATAAGTACTTAATCATAGACAATGCTTCCGGATTGCTTGCCCTTGATAGGCAACATTATCACGAAAAGGTTATTGAAGTCGTTAGTTTTCACCATACCAAACCTTTTGGTTTTGGAGAAGGCGGGTTGGTCATTGCTAATGTACGTCATGAATCCATCATTAGAAAACTAATCAATTTTGGGATTCACCTCGAAAATAATTTTTTAAATCTAGGAACAAACGGTAAGCTTTCTGATATAGGGGCAGCTTATATCTTGCAACGTTTACACAACAAGAAAGCATGGATGTATTTTTATCAGATGCAGGCGAGCAGAATAGATGCTATTGCCCAAGCAGCTGGTTTGCAAAGATTATTGAGACCTATTACGCATGAGGATATTCTTGGTAATCTCCCTTTTCTATCGCAACAAAAAAAGGATTTGAGTATGCTTGATAATCCATATGTCGTTTTGCAGAAATATTACAAACCATTAGCTTCGACACCGGAGGCTACCAACATTTACGACCATATTATAAATATTCCTTGTCATCCCGATATGGCAAATATTAAAAGTGAAGTGCTTTATGATTTATTCAAATCATTAAATTAAAACTCCACATAAACGCGCAATAGAATGGCCGTTACGACTAAAAGTCGGGACAATAGGCTCCGGTAGAAGATACTAGCACGATCATCTCGGAAGTGAAAAATAAATAGGATAAAAGCACAAATTGTCATGCTACTCCCAGCATACACTGCTAGGCGGATGAGTTGATCGGCATCCTCCCAAGATTGGATTTTAAAAACAATGCCCGTTACCCCTATGGCAAAAACGCCCCCGAAGAGAACGGAAAGAATCACTTCAAATAATACATAGCGTTGCACTTTGAACATATACCAAGATAGGAACAGGTAGGAAATAGCAGCAAGACCGCCTCCAGTAATGAGAAAGTAAGGCCACCAGTGGATGTCCAAATATCGAAACAAAACAGCAAGGGCAATCAAGCTAATGGGTAATAACTCAATCAGGCTACTATAGGGATTCCGTAAGGCTTCGTGATCCTCCTTTAATACTTCTTCGCTATCCAGTGGAGCAGATTTTGTTGATCTCATATTAAAAAATTAATTTGCCAACAAGCATTAATTTCTAAAAATAGCACAAACAATTCCGGTGGCTACGGCGGCGTTCAGGGATTCGGCATTTCCACCGGGACCGGGCGGGATACTGATGGCCCTGTCGATTTGTTTTTTAATTTCAGGGCTAATCCCCTTACTCTCGTTCCCGATGACAATAATCCCCCTTGAATCCAAGGATTGTTTAAACAAACTTTCTCCTTCTAAAACCATTCCATAGGTCTTAAGTTGTGGTACCATTTCCCTTAAGGCACTAAATTCGAGGCGGGCAGATGGCACCCGCAAGAAAGCCCCCATAGAAGATTGGATCACTTTAGGATGATAAATATCGGCAGCATCTAGGGAAGTAAAGAGATAATCAAGGCCGAACCAATCTGCAATCCTGAGGATCGTTCCCATATTTCCCGGATCGCGGATACCATCCAGATAAAGGGAGAGGCCGTTGCTCAGGCGATGGCTATCCACTGACGGAGCGGGTCTTTCAACAACGGCCAGCACCTTATTGGGCGTCTTTAACTGCGAAATTTTAGCCAATTCTTTTTCGGTAACGATGGTTAATCTTTTATTAAAGTTGCCTTGAAATGTTGGATTTTCGGCGATCCATTCCGATGTTGCGAAAAGCGCCTCCAATTTTATTTTATCCTGACTTAAAATTTCTGCAACGATTTTCTCCCCTTCCGCGAGGAAATTATTATACTTTTGCCTGAATTTTTTTAGTTTTAATGATTGTAAATACTTTATTTTGTTTTTGGACAGCATGTGGTGATGATTGATGACTTGATGAATTAAATAACACAGTAAACCGGTAAATGTACAGTAGAAAACTACAAAATATAGCACAAAAGATGTTTTACTTTACAGCAATTTTCCTTTTGCTGTGCTGTTCTTGTAATACTAAAAAGTACCTGAAAGCCGATGAAGCCTTTGTCCAGAAAAATATCATTGAATTTACCGGAAAAGACAAGGTAAAACATAAGGCCACGATTAAATATGACTTGTCCACGGTTGTCAAGCAGAAACCCAATAAACGGCTTTTCCTTGTTCCACGAAGGTATTATTATTATAAAACTTATGACCGAGATTCCCTTAAATTTTTTGGAAGATTTGCCAAAAGGGTGTTCGCGGAACCGCCCAGCATTTATTCAAAGGAGCTAGCAGAAAAGACGGCCAGTAGCATGCAATATTATATGATAAACCGGGGCTATTTTAATGCAGAGGTTTTCTACGATACTAAAATTAAAAGAAAAAAATCTTACACGACCTATACCGTTTACCCCAATAAACTTTATACGCTTGATACGATCAACTATTTCAGTGAAGATAGTACCATCCATCAATTATTACAACAATTAAAAAAAGATAGCCATTTGGAATCCGGAGGCCCTGCCGATGGAAAACTCTATGATCTTGAGGTCAACCGAATCACCCAGGCTTTGCGGAACCAGGGTTATGCTCAGTTTTACCCCAATTATATAGACCAGCCTGTTGGCGATAGCACCAATTATAAAATTAATCTCAGCATCGAAGCTTTGCGCATTGCCGACACTTTAGATCATCAAACCTATAGCATCGGAACAATTGATGTCTATCCACAGTTTTCCCCTGAGCAGCGGCTTCAGGAAAAACCGGATACGATGATTAATGGGATTCGTTTTTTTACGGGAGGACAAAAACTGAAAGTTAAGGCGAGCACAATCCTCAGGGCGATTAAATTCAAGCAAGGAGAATTGTATGCCCAAAACAAAGTGGACGAAACTACCCGACAATTGAATGGTATTGGCATATTTCGTTTTATCTCACCAAAGTCAGAGATAGACACCCTAGACAATTCAAAGATGAATTTTAAGATTTATCTTTCCTTGCGAAAACATCAGGAAGTCGGAGCAGAAATAGAACTGAATAATTCTAGAGGTAGTAGTACAATAGATACGACAGGCCTGCTCAATCTTTCTCTTTTGGGTATTGGTGCCAATTTAAGTTATATCAATCGGAATACCTTCCGGGCAGCGGAGTTACTCAGTATTAATATAAATGGGAATGTCGATCTTAACTTTGACAGGCAACAAGACCTCTTCAATACTTTCGATTTTACCACTACAGTAAAGCTGAATTTCCCTCGTTTCATTGACCTTACCCGAATGTGGAAAGGACTGCATAAAACCCGATTGATTTCCCGACCATTCTCTAAGGCACTCAAAAGTAATTCCACGCCTCAACTCACCTTGGGCTACAATTACCATGACCAAATTACTTTTTCAAAATACAATTCTTTCAATGCCTATTTTGGGTATAATTTGCAAAGGAATGAAACAGATCGCTATCAGATTAACCAGATCGGTATTGACTATTTCATCCCCGATATTAGTAGACCAGCCTTTCGTGAAGTTATTCTAAACAATCCATTTCTTGAGAAAAGTTTACACAAACAACTCTTCACTGGATTTCTGTTGCGCAACATGCTATATGAACACAAGGGGCACCCCAATACCAATGGGCAATCTTTCTACTTTCGGACAGATTTTGAAGTTTCTGGCTTGGAGGTCATGACTGTAAATTGGCTTTATAATCGGCTGGAAGAACCTTTCAAAATTGGGCGCATTGACCCAATCGAATATTCTCAATATGTCTTTTTGAGCCTTGATGGTCGATATTACAAGCAACTTTCCCCTACCCGTTCTGTAGCGTATAGGCTGATGTCTGGCATTATTCTCCCCTATGGGACTTCCGATGAAGTCCCTTATGTAAAGCAGTTACATGTCGGCGGCCCAATGAGTATTCGGGGTTGGCAAATCCGCGAATTAGGTCCTGGTGCTTACCAAGAGGAAGTTCCGGAGAATATAGGTAGTTATTATCAAGCCGGAGAATTCAAGCTGGAGTTTAATGCCGAATATCGTTTCGATATGTTCTGGCTATTGGACGGTGCTTTTTTTGTAGATGGAGGTAATGTTTGGACATTGAGAGAAGATACCAGCCGGGTTGGGTCTCAATTGTTATGGAAACCCCGTTTTAGCAAAGCACTTGGTAGAGATGTTGGGGATAATTTTTTAAAACAACTTGCCATTTCAAGTGGTTTCGGAATCAGGTTGGATACTTACTTTTTCTTCCGATTTGATATTGGCCTGCAAATGCGTAGCCCTTATGAGGTCAATGGGAGTCATTGGCTGATGGAAAGTTACGGGCGGAGAGAGCTGGGTTCTTTTAATAAATATTTGAATTATAATCTGGCAATTGGGTATCCGTTTTAGGCAAACTAAAACAATAAATTATCCATTTTCGCGTCATCTTTTCCCACTATGCCGCGTTAAGAGGATTACATCATCAATCGCCCGTTTTCAAAATGGCTTTACTAGGAATTTCTATAGAAATAAAAGTACCTTTACCCGGGGCAGAATCTATATCCAAACGGCCATGCAGGGAATCTGTACGATACTGTAAATTTTTCATCCCCATACCTTGACTCTTCGATTTCACCCGCTTTACGTTGAAGCCAATTCCGTTATCCTCTATGGTTAATAACAAACAGTCTTCATGATCTATCAGCTGTACATTTAATTCTGTTGCTAAGGAATGCTTGTTTACATTATTAATAACCTCGTAAACAATCCTGTAAATGGACATGCAGGCAAACTCCGAAACATTCTCGAAGTCGTAATTGCAATAGAAATTGACCGCCATCTTTGGATTTAGGATTTGCGTTTTCTCTATGTATTCTTTGACGGTTGCAATAAATCCAAACTTCATCAAGGAACCGGGGTTCAGATTCCAAGAAATGTTCCTTAACTCCGCATGGGCTTCAGCTAGGCTATTAAATACGACACCAATCTCTTTATCCAAGACCTTATCAGATTGAAATTTCTGCTTAAATGCATTTAACTGTAAGGAAATTAAGGTTAATCGCCCTCCAATATCATCATGTAAATCTGCCGCAATTCTTTTCCGATCCACCTCTATTCCATTCATCAAATTTTTCATGGCCTTATGCTTCTGATCCGCCAATGCAACTGCCATCGACATCCGTTCCTTGTAAATTCTCCGGAATCGAATTACGCCAATATATAAGACCACACACATCTCGATGAGCATCCCCAGGAACAAAGGCAGCTGGGTATGGAAGGTTAGGGGAAAGTCCATCCTCATTAAGAATGAAGGTATAGACACTTCCGGTAAAAAGTTAATTTCCTGCAAATTATTGATAACAATAGATAAACCATGTAACGAAAAACCAAATAAGAACAAGCCCGAAAAGTTTTCCTCTGCACGATAAATGGAAGAAAACAACAAGTAAATTAATAAAATACAAGACAGGATGTAGATGGCTCCATGTATTTTATATAAGGTATGATAATAAGACAGCGGGATTTCAATATTCAGGATATAAATGGAAAAGGGAATAAAACACAACAATAAACCGATGAGTAGTAGCAACACTTTATCCACCCTGCGATTTTGCGTATTAAAAAAATCCCGCACGAAGAACAAGCCAAAAACTGTGTATATATTCGTAATAAAGATAATCGCGGCTTCCTGAATTTTCCCATTGTTAATCCATAAAAACTTATAAGATAATCCCAGATCCGTAAAGACGAAAAAAGCACCAAAAAGGACATAAAAAAAATAGAACCAAAAATATCGGAAACGGGTAATGTAAGTCGCTATCCCCAGAATCAACATATATACCAATACCAGCAAAAAGAAAGAAGTGATGACTGTACTTTCCAATGCATTCTGATGCACGGTTCTGGCTTCATAATCCCAGAGATAAAGATCAAAACTGGAACGTTGTTTGGCAGGATTTATTTGTAAATAACAATTCAGGCTATCTAGTGGTTGCAAAGTAAATTTTATCTGTGTATTCCGATGATTCTTCACCCACTCATAAGGAATCGCCTCTTCTCCCCTTTCTATATAAAGCGCAACTTTGGGCAAATAAGGATTTACCAATTCTAGCAATACATTCTTTGGTTCGTTTAAATCATTAACCAAATTAAATTTAAGCCAATGATCCGCCGAGGTATAACCAATTCTGAAATTGTTTCGTTGCCAGTAAGCATCTAATGCAACCATTTTCGCCTTAACTTCATCCATATTCATGGACTGTCCTTCATCAACCAATAGCTTCGTACGTTTACCTATGAGCAGTTTTTCAAAATCTGACTTTATATAATAAGCATCAGGCGTACCAGCAGTAGCCCATTGTGTTCCGAGCAGTAGCATAAAACTCCCAATTACCAGTGTACCGAATTGATGTATGTTATTAAAAATCATTTGTGTTTGCTCATCGTATTTTGATAAAGGACAAAAGTAAGGATAAAGAGTGCCTTGTGATATACTTTTATTCGAAAATTTAATTGAAGCTAATTTTTCAAAATTTTGTTAGATAAAATGCAAAAAAAGTTGCATAATTCGCGTATCTTTTTAAATTTATATCGTTATATATTTTAGTACCCTGATTTTGTCTCTTAATTATAAGATTATACACAACTACACATACTTTGTAGCGCATCTGTAACCTTGTAACGTGTTTTACGTATTTAAATCCAAACGAACCTTATTAAGTAGTCATTCCATGAAAAAAGATCTTGAAGAAATATTACAGCGTATTGAACTTGAAGCCAATGACGAGATCAGTTTACTATCTGACCTCGGCCCTGAATTTTTTCCTATGCAAGATTTAATTCAGATGAAATATAAACTTGAAAAAAAGCAACTTGAATACAAAATTCAATATAAGAAAATATTGATCTTGGCTATCGCTACCATAATTCTTCTGATTTCCGGATCTTTATGCGCTTATATCGACTTCGCAGAGTTGGCCGTCTTACTCTTCATGCTTTGCCCTGTAGTTTTAGGTACCGCCGTTTATCTCTTTATTATCCTTAAAAAAGATTTTGGCAATAAAAGTGACTTCGAGAGCAGGATAGACATTATAGATAATGAAATCATTGTTCGGAATTATACTAGAAGAAAGCAAGTTTGACCACACCGCCCAATGCCTAAATTAATCCGAGACAATTTTTATTTCTTTATCCCATTTGGACTATTTCTCATAATAGGCGCTTTTTTTTTAATTACCATAGAAACCGGAGACTTCCTCTTTTACTTTAGTGAGAACAGAACTGCAAGCGCCAATTTGTTTTTCCGTTACTTTACGAAAGTAGCCGAAGAACCCCTCTATATTATATTAATCCTTTCCCTACTCTTTGTCCGCATAAGACTTTCCCTATTGATCTTGATTTTGGGGCTATCCGTTTCCCTTCTTAGTTTTAGTAGTAAAAAATATTTCGGCCATCTCCGGCCAAAGAATTATCTGGAACGAACAGAAAAACTCGACGAGTTAAATCCGGTACCTGGTATTAATATGCATATTGGTCGCAATAGTTTTCCCTCCGGGCATACCATGTCCGCGTTTGCAGTTTTCACACTACTCACCTTGATGGTACCGCGAAAAAAATACCTAGGTTTTATTTTTTGTCTTCTCGCGATCCTATCCGGAATTGCAAGGGTATACTTGTGTCAGCACTTCTTAAAAGACATCTATCTAGGTGCTATATTGGGTACAGCCCTGGCGCTATTTATTTTCTACATACAGCAATTTTTCCCTATAGAAAGAAATACTTTTCCCGACAATAATCTCCAATCTATATTTACCCCTAGCAATATCAATAATAGAGTTTGAAAAATATAGTCATTTTATGGGCCTATTTCACCATAAAAATTTAAACAGGCACAAATAATCTAATAAGGCTGCAAAACTCCTCAAAAGCACTCCTTTCCCACTCCCTTTCCATATAAAAAAATCATATAATATTAAAAAACAGCAATTTAGAAAAAAAATATATTCATATATATATAACATTACTTCATCTTAGTTGCCACGAAAAGCACATCAATAAGTGACAGAAATTTGCATAATATAAAAATCAGGCTATTAAATTTAAAAATTTGATTATTTTTGGAAATCTTAAACGTTAGGACTAAAAGTGATTTATTTTTGTGCAAATGGTTTAGTTATTTAAGTCCATCCTGAAAACCAGTCTTCTCCTGCGGACTCGCAGGCTAGTCTGAATTCTGCGACTTTCGCACCATAAACGCACTGTAAATATGCAAACTAAAAAGATAGCCATTTTAGTTGAACATGGTAATCAATAGAAATGGCTTAAACTAAAATTACTTATGAAATACCAAATTACTAGTTTTATCTTTTGTTTTCTTTTAAGCTATACTCTATTTGCTCAACCGGAAAATGATGATTGTGCTACCGCCATCGCCTTGGGAGAAGCTCCCGTTTGTGATTTGGCTCAAGTCTACACTAATGTTGAGGCAACGGAATCTGTTATTAACCCTGATATTCCTCCTGCTTGTTTTAATGGAGGCCAAACGGATCGCGATGTTTGGTTTACTTTCTCGACTCCGGCAGATGGTAGTATTGTTGACTTTGAGATTACCGTTTCCGGAACAGGTGCCAATGGGATTGTCATGCCCCAAATATCATTATATCGGGCAGAAGACTGCTCAGAAATTCAGGAGCTGGCCTGTGTATCTGCTGAACTGAATGCAACAGAAGTTTCCCTTGAAATCCTTGGGTTAACCCCCAATACAGTATACTGGATTAGGGTCAATGATTACAGTGCAACGGGTAGCCCGAACTGGGGAGAGTTTAATGCCTGTGTCAATGAATATATTCCCGCGATTAACATAGGAGAAGAACCCAGTTCAGGGACTTGTGCCGGAACGTTATACGATTCGGGAGGGCCAGATAATCCTTATGGTGCTAACGAGAATCTTTCTTTCACGATATGTCCAAATGAATTTTACCAATGTCTACTTATTGATGTTTTATCTTTTGATGTAGAGCAAGGTGACGATTTCATCCGCTTTTTTGCAGGAGAAGATGTAAATGCTCCTCAAATCGGCGTCGTTACAGGTGTTGGAACCAATTATCAAATACAATCCTCCACTTGTATTACGGTACAATTTCAATCTGACGGATTCACGCAAGGTTCTGGATTCGAGTTAGCATGGTCTTGTTCCTCCAATGTTTGTACACAGGAAATCAGTTCGTGCCAAGACCCGACCACAATTACACAACTTCCTTACGAAGAAGTTGATTTGACGACTTGCCTCGCAGGGAACACCTTAGAAGCAAGCCCATGTGGTGGTGCATTCTTTATCGCCGGCGATGATTACGTTTTTACTTATGATTCTCCCGGTAATGAATGCCTTCAAATCACCTTATCAGGTGAAAATTCAGGTACAGGTGTACTTATTGTTGATGATTGCCCTAATAACGCAACGGATTGTCTAGGTTTTGATATTACAGATGGACAAATAGAATCGGCCTTCCTCGAAGAAGCTGGCACCTATTATATTGTTGTTGCCAATGCCAATAGTTGCACACCCTTTGATATTCAGGTAGATACCGTCACCTGTCCCGTAGTATTCCCTTCGGCCTCAACTTGTGATGAGGCGCTATCTCTAAATGGCTGCGATAATGAAAATGGCGTGCCGGCAGTAATCAGTGTAGCACCAGGTTTGGGAGATCCTAATTTTATTAATCCCCCCCTCAATGAAGGTTGTATCGGTGGTGGTCCACTGAACTACACCTTCTTCTACTTTCAAGCAGCAGCAGATGGGCCATTTGGATTCACTTTATTTGCCCAAAATCCGGATGAGGCTTCTGATATCGACTTTAGTGTCTGGGGGCCTTATACTACTTTCCAAGCACTTTGCGATAGTGCTTCCATAACACAACCTATACGGAGTTCCTATGCCGCGGGAGCAGATCCCACCGGCTTAGCAGACATTCATCCGGTAACCGGAGTTCCCATTAATGATGAATATGATTGTATTGGAACAAATGATGATTTCGTTAGTACAATTAGTGCACAGGAAGGAGAATATTATCTGGTCTGGATCAATGATTGGGGGGATAATATTGTTTCTGGAAATATGTCTATTGACTTTGATAGTTCTGGAGATGGGGTCTTGGATGCTGTAGCCTCTGCCGATCAAATCGACTTGGATACCGTTATTTGTGCTGGTGAAACACTTGAAATTTTTGCCCCAGTGGGAGATTCCTACCAATGGGAGCCACACCCAACATTGGATTGTGGCAACTGCGCCAGCCAATCTGCAATTGCATCTCCTCTAGAAACAACAACATACCAAGTTACGATAACGGATATTTGTTTAACGCAAATCGTTACGATTGAAGTTGCGATTTATGAAGCTGATGCCGGAGCCGATATTGAAGTTTGCCAAAATGAAGATTTTATGCTTAATGTCGGCAGTTCTTATTCTTTAGCAACATTCCAATGGACTGCGTTAAGTGGCACAACGGATTGGCTCAGTTGTACAGACTGTGGAGACCCACTAGTGCAGATTCCAGATGCGGGTACTTTTGAATATGAAGTTGAGGTGATTACCCCAAATTGCTCACTAAAAGATACCGTTGCAATCTTTGTTGCGGATGTACCTGCCCCACAAATTATCTTGGCCGCAGATACGATTATTTGTGCTGGTTCCACCATCAACCTTGGAGGAGAAGTTAGCCCGAATGTTTCTTATAGTTGGAGTTCTGATCCGCTTGGATTGCTAACCGCAAATCCTAACCCGACCGTTACGCCAGATACGACGACCATGTATTATGTAGCGTATAGTAGCCCCGTTTGTCCGTATGTATCCATAGATAGTGTTCGGGTCGAAGTGGTAGAATTCCCAGTTATTGATGTTGCTAATGATACCGTCGTTTGCCAAAACGAACCCGTTATACTAGGCATGACAGCTATTGAAGAAGATGTAACTTACAGCTGGTCTCCTGAAGATGATATCGAAGATCCCGCAGACCCGAATTCAACCATATTCCCACAAACGACCAGTGAGCTTATACTTTCCGCAACCCGCAGTGTTTGTGAAGTAACGGATACGGTTAATATTGAAGTGATAGAAATCTTTATAGAGTTACTGAATGAAGATTC
>JAHDGC010000048.1:13308-17190 GCA_020627865.1 Saprospiraceae bacterium
GATCCTATTTATTTTCCAGAAATAGAATTTGAATGGACGCCTGCCGCTGGTCAACAAACGCCTGATTCTTTGTACAATATGGTCGTGCAACCTTCCGAAACAACAACATATATACGGGAATCGACTAATGGTGTCTGTACGGCAATTGATTCCGCGCAAGTAACCGTTATTCCTGTAAATTATCTGGAGGTCATTCCTAATCCAGCAGAAATTTGCACGGGAGGCAGTATCCAACTGGATGCGACAACACCGGATGTCACAGGATATACCTGGATGCCTGCAACGGGCTTGTCTTGCTCCGATTGTCCGAATCCTGTTGCCAGTCCGGCAGGTACAACGCCTTATATAGTCGAGGGAGAATTCATGGGCTGCCCCGTTATGGGAAGCGTCATTGTCGAGGTACCAAGCCCAGTTTACCTTTTCCCTGATCCTAATATCTGCTTAGGGGAATCCCTTATTTTAAATCTATCGCCCGATGCAGGAACAACTTATACGTGGACTTCTACCGATCCGGATTTTGGAACTTCTAATGAGGTTGCTCCAACCGTTACCCCTACCGTTGAAACAACTTATTACCTGACCGCAGAAAGTGGCGGTATCCCTTGTGTCGTTGAAGATTCTATTACGGTGATTGTATTTCCTGGAGAAACAGTCAGTATCTCACCGCAAGATCTGACGGTTTGTACTGGAGAAACTATAGACTTTGTAGCAAATGTCAGCGGTGCAAATGGAGATTTCTTCTGGATATATGGAAATGAAACTGCCGAAGGCCCTACTTTAAGTTTGACACTTACGGAAACCATAAACATTGCCGTTGATTATGTTTATGGTGATAATTGTTTGGCAACGGATAATATCACCGTTACCGTTTTGGATGAAGATGCGCCACAAATTGTCTTCCCGGAAGATACGCAATTATGTCTTGGAGAATCTATCACCTTAAATTTGAATCCGGAAGATTTCGTTACCTATACTTGGACATCTACTGATCCGGACTTTGGTACTTCTAGTGAAGCAGCTCCGACAGTTACCCCAAGTGTTACGACGACTTATACGGTTCAGGCTGAAAACGCACCTTGCGAAATTGTTGAGCAATCTATCGAAGTTGTGGTAGATGATGAAAATATTCAGATAGAGCCGGATATGGTAGTACTTTGTGCAGGAGAAACCGCAACTCTTTCCGTCTCTAGCGAATTGGATGAAAGCAATGTTTCTTGGAGCACAGGAGAAACAGGAGGCAGTATTGATATTACTGGTCCTTTTAATCCTGCAGAACCTATGGTTTCTGCCGTGTATACATATGGTGATGGCTGTATATCAACTGCTGATGCTGTAGTAGTTGAAAATATTGATCCATTTTTTGTAGATTTATCTACCCCAGATACAGCTAATATGAATACGTTCTATGTAGGAGAAAATGTTACATTGAACGCAACGGCTTCTGATCCTAACCTAACTCTTACTTATTCTTGGTCAGAGAACACATCAGGTATGGGTGCCACTGTCACCGGGAATCTAGCCGGTGAAGACAATATTTTCATCGTTACCATTACAGATGAAAATGGCTGCACGGCCTCCGCTTCTGAGGAGCTTACAGCAGAAGCAGTCCGTGCTGCGGTTCCTACAGTTTTTATGCCCAATGATCGGAATGTAGAAAATAAAACATTCAAGGTATTTGCACTTGGAGAAGAGGTTATTAACATGCAATCCTTCAAAGTCTTTAATAGATGGGGGCAGCTTGTTTGGGAACCGACCAATCCAGATATTGCGAATGGATGGGATGGCAACTTTAAAGATACCGATACTCCTGCACCGTCCGATGTTTACGTTTTTGTAATCGAACTCCTGTTCCCTGGAGATATAGAACCCCAAGTCTTACAAGGAGAAGTTACTTTAATTCGATGATATTCTTTTTTATAAAATCAAAAAACCCGTTCCATGTGAACGGGTTTTTTAGTTTCTTGGATAGGTATAGGTTTACTAAGCTTACAAAGTTTAGTAAACCTATATTTCTTTTTTTATTTGCGTATCAATACGGTATCACGCAAACAGACTCGATACAAATCTCTACTATAGAAATCGTTTCAACAAGATTAGAAAACTTTGGCCAAACGGGTTATCAAACTATAGTTTTAGATCAAACTATATTAGAAGAAAACAAATGTGCAAGACTCACGGATTTATTATCCAACTACCCTAGCCTGAACTTCAGGCAATATGGGAATGCTAATCTGGCCAGCCTGAATACGAGGGGAACAGGTTTTGAAAGAAATGCAGTTTTATGGAATGGGTTGAAATTGGAAAGCCCGATGAATGGTGGCGTTGATTTTAATTTGTTGACGGCTGCCGCTGTGGATCAAGTTGTTGTACAAACAGGAGGTGCAAGCGCATTGTTCGGAGGATCGGCCATTGGTTCAACGACATACCTGAGCACAAGGATTCCTCGCGAGAAAGGAGTCCACTTTGGTATAGGCAACATGATCGGCTCCTTTCAAGATTTCCGGCAACAAGGTTACCTTTATTATAGTAATAAAAAAACAGCTACCCGGTTGGGTATGTCGCATGCCGCAGCGGAAAACAATTTTTCTTACACCAATACCAATAAGGAAACTGTTCGGCTGGAAAATGCTTCTTTTCAAAATTATGATTTCAATTTCGATCATGAATCTACGATCAAGGACAGGCATAAAATCATATTGAATGCTTGGTACCAAAATTACAACAGGGCACTCCCGACAACGGAGACCGTTCCTAACGATCATGCGCGACAAGAAGATGAAAACTTGCGGGTGGTGTTAAACTACCATCATGTTTTACCAAAAGGCATCTGGAAAACCAGAGGGGGATTCATACAGGAACAAATCTTATTTTTCAGTGACGATGTGGATACTAGTGCTTCCGATGTGAGAACCTACCTCTTTGAATCGGAGTGGACTCATTCCTTTAATGAGCACAACACCCTTAATTTAGGGATACATCAAAGCAATATCAATGCAGCAGCCAATGTCTTTGCTGAAAATAAAAAAAGAACGACAACAGCGCTCTTTGCTTCTTACAAAAAGTCCATTTTGAAAAATAAAAGATGGATATTGAACTTAAATTTGCGCCAAGAATTTACGGATCAAAAATTCATTCCATTTACTTTTAACCTAGGACAAGACTTACACATAACAAAATTCCTACAAATACATACTAATATATCTCGCAACTACCGACTACCAACCTTCAATGAAATGTTCTGGCCTGTTGGCACCTTTGCTAGTGGTAATACCGACCTAAAACCAGAAGATGCACAAAACCTAGAGGTAGGAGTTTCATTAAAAAATAAACACGGAAATTTCTCCTGGCGACTTTCCGCCAACACCTACAGTATGTGGGTAAAAGATTGGATACAATGGGCACCGAGAGAAAGAGGTATCTGGCGGCCAGAAAATCAATTAGCTGTTTGGTCTAGAGGAATCGAGTCTGGCATCAAGCTGGCATATGTGAAATCAAAATTTGGGATCAAGACCAATTTACAATGGAATTTTGGTAAGGTAACCCATCAAAAATCATCCACCACAAATAATGACAATGTGCTTGGAAAGCAACTTATTTTTGTCCCCATTCATCAAGGGCAGTTTTCTATAGAGGCAACATTAAAACAGTTGAAAATTCATTTTTCACAACAATATGTCGGCAAAAGATTTTCCAGTACGGACAACAATAACACACTCGCACCATTTTCTGTGGGGCATTTAAATGTAAGTTATCCAATTGCCATCAAACAGTATAAATTATCTCTTTCCGCAGCTATAAAAAATATCTGGAATAGTAATTACCGGGTCATGCCTTTTCGACCAATGCCCATGCGTCATTTTGAGGTGGCTGTTTTTTTCAAAA
>JAHDGC010000917.1 GCA_020627865.1 Saprospiraceae bacterium
AGCAAAAATACCCGAAAAGCATATTCCCTGATTATTTATGGCCGGGTACTTATCTCCAAATATAAAAATTAGGTCTCGTAAAGAGAAACAGATGTTTGAAAGTCATCAAGTGTTGAAAGTGGAGATGACCAAAAAACAACGATTCTCCTTGAAGAGAAAGGCGTTTTTTTATCGTCGCCCTACTGCTTCTGTATATATGTGTGCTAAATGACAGAGTTGTTACCCCTACATATGGATTTTTTTTTACAATAACATTAACTTTGGCGAAATGAACAACGAGAATTGATGCAGCAAAATCCGGACGAATATTACTTGGATGGCATTCTTGGAAATAAGAACCTTGTTCTTTTGGACATTTATAAGGAGTTTTTGCCAGGAATCAAACGGTTCGTAATCCGAGAAGGAGGAGGGCCTGATGAGGCCGAAGATGTTTTTAACCAAGCATTGACGGATATTTTTGCCAGATTAAAAAATGATGGAATTCAAATACACAAGTCGTTTAGCAGCTATTTATTCGTGACTTGTAGAAACCTCTGGCGAAAAGAATGTGCAAAAAAAATTAAAGAGCGGGTAACAAAAGAGACTTTTTCGGAACATATGGATAAAACAACCACGGAAGAAACCGTGCGGGAACAAGAACGGTGGGCGCTTTTTGAAGAAAAATTCGCCGAATTGTCGGAGAAGTGCCGTGAGATTCTGGGGTTACATCTGAAAAAAATATCCGGAAGGGAAATTATGGAACGGTTGGGCTATGCCTCCGAAACTACCGTTCGCCAAAGAATTTTCAAATGTAAATCCAGGTTGGTGCAACTTGTCCGTACTGATAGGCGATACAAAATCTGAGATTATGATTTTCGATCAAGAGACATATGAATGGATCGAAAGGTATCTCCTTGGTGAGCTGCCCGAGATTGAACGGCAACAATTTGAAGAACGGTTGCAGTCAGATGCCAATTTTGCTGAGGAGGTAGAGATTCTTTCTGCCTTGTATGGTCATTTTGAAGATCGCCCCGTGGAAAATCCGGCGGCTGATGATTTCATCGCTTCTGGAAAAGTTGATGACTTTAAGAAAAATTTGGAGAATACCCTGCGACAATATAAACAAGGAGAGGCCAATATTTCCAGTACCGATACAGTGGAACGCCCTAAAGCTAAAGTCCGTAAAATAGGCCGTATCGTTCCATTATCTATTGCTGCAGCTTTAATTTTATTGCTTGGAGTATTGTTGTGGATGGAAAATAATGGTAGTGCTTCTCCCGGAGAGTTGTACGCGGATTATGGAACACATGAGCCATTGGCATTGGTGCAAAAAAGCGATAATAGTGAAGAACATATCGCATCTATTGAAAAAGCATTTAACGAAGGCGATTACAAAACTACATTGTCATTGTTGAGTCCTGTGTTGGATACGATATCTACAAATCATCCATATTCTTTTTCACTTAAATGGTCTAAAGGGACATCGTTACTTGAAACGGGTAAATATGCGGAAGCTGAAGCAATATTTAACGAGTTGAAGCAATCAAATTCTATTGATGCTCCTAAAGCCGACTGGTATTTAGTATTGACTTACCTAAAACAAGGGAATAAAGAAAAAACAGTCTCCCTGATAAATGAATATTTGGAAAAAAGTAGAACGTATAAGCAAAAGGAAATGAAAGCCATTTTAGCCGCTTTGAATTGATAATATCTATTGATGTGCTTGAATTAAAATTAAATGAAACTTAGCGCATTTACGATGGTTCGCAATGCGGACAAATATTACTTTCCGATTAAAGAATCCATTCTTTCGGTTTTACCAATTGTAGATGAGTTTATAGTGGCTTTAGGTGATTGTGATGACGATGATAATACTAGAGAATTAATTGATTCTATTGGGTCGGATAAGATAAAAGTATTTAATCGGAAATGGTCGGAAAAAGATTTTATTGACGGTAGGGTTTTTGCCAAGGAAACAGATTTTGCCTTGTCAAAATGTCAAGGAGATTGGTGTCTTTATCTTCAAGCGGACGAAGTGCTACATGAATCTGATTTAGAGTGGGTTGTGAAAAATTGTGAAGAATGCTTGAAGGACATTGGAGTGGAGGGTTTTTTATTTTCGTATTATCATTTTTATGGCGATTACAAACATCATTTGGATGGTCACGGCTGGTATAAAAATGAAATAAGGATTATTAGAAATGGGGTGGGGGTATATTCACACAAAGATGCTCAGTCTTTTCGCAGAAAAGGGAATAAGAAATTAAATGTTATTGAATTGGATGTTCCTGTTTATCATTATGGCTGGGTAAGACCTCCGGAAATTATGCAGTCAAAAAGAAAGGAGCAAGTGTCCATGCATCATGGAAAAGAAAAAGCGCAAATTGCCTACGAGTCCAAACCGGAAATATTTGAATATGGTCCCTTGGGGAAACTGTCTATTTTTGATGATGCTCACCCGGCTGTAATGGAAGGTTTTATTTCGAAATTAAATTGGCGGGATAAATTGAATTATTCAAATAAAAAAAAATCCTCTAGGAGTAAATTGAAACACGAAAAAATAAAAAATCGATTCCTGAGTTTTTTTGAAAAAAAGTTAAATGGGGGGAAGGATTTTTTTGGATATAAAAATTGGAAAATAATTAAAAAAAATAAAAGAGCCGATGGATAGAATCCATCGGCTCAATTTTTAAAATTGGTTTAATAGATGTTATCACGAAAAATTGAGTATAGCCCAACCGTTATTTTGGAAATC
>JAHDGC010000918.1 GCA_020627865.1 Saprospiraceae bacterium
GGCAGGGGAAAGTGTTGAATGTAGTGCTAAAAGTTCCTATGTTGTTTGATGGCCTTAATGCTTTTTGGGGTCACAGTGTATTTACTTCCTAATTTAGGTCGAAGTTTTCTGCCGGAATTTAATGAAGGTTCGCTGCTGATTAGTGTCATTACTCCTCCAGGAACTTCTTTAGAGGAATCCAATAAAACAGGTGCGCTGGCCGAGCAACTGATTTTAGAAATGCCAGAGGTTGATGTTGTTTCCAGAAGAACGGGCAGGGCCGAATTGGACGAACATGCCCAAGGAGTGAACTCTTCGGAAATTGATGTCCCTTTTGTAATCGGAAATCGGGATGAGGCGGCGTTTTTGGAAGCGCTTCGTGAGAATCTAGCCATTATACCTGGGGTCAATATTACCATCGGACAGCCCATTGCACATCGGATAGATCATATGCTTTCCGGAACGCGTGCAAATATTGCTATAAAAATTTTTGGAACAGATTTGAATAAACTGTTCACTATAGGGAATCAAATTAAACGACACACAGAAAATATTCCTGGCTTGGTGGATTTAAATGTAGAGCAACAAATCGAGGTGCCACAATTGCGTATTTTGCCTAACCGGATCATGCTGGCCAAATATGGTATTCGTCTGGGAGATTTTATGGAATTCATAGACATTGCCTTTGCTGGGGAAAAAGTAGGGCAAGTATTTGAGGGGCAACGAAATTTTGACCTTGTCCTTCGCTACAATGAAGAAAATCGAAACACGGCAAAAGCATTGAAAAATGCCCTGTTGGATACACCGAACGGAGAAAAAATTCCCCTACATTATGTGGCAGATATTTCCGTAACAGGAAATCCGTTTTCTGTCAATAGAGAAAATGTACACCGAAAAGTAGTTGTTTCTGCAAATGTGGCCGAACGGGACTTGCGTAGCGTCGTGACCGATATAAAAAATGCGGTTAAGAATAACATTGTTTTGCCGGAAGATTACAGGGTGACATATGGTGGACAATTTGAAAGCGAAGAGAAGGCAACCCGTTTACTCCTGCTGACTTCCATCGGGGCAATATTCCTGATTTTTCTGTTGCTTTATATGGAGTTCGATGACCTTGGATTGGCAGCCGTAGTGTTATTGAATTTACCCTTAGCATTGATTGGAGGTGTACTCATCGTTTACTTTACTTCCGGTATTATTTCTATTGCTTCTACCATCGGTTTTATCAGCTTGTTTGGTATTGCTGCTCGAAACGGTATTTTATTGGTGAGTCGTTGCCAAGTTTTACAACAAGAAGGTTACGGGTTGAGGGAAACTATCATTGAAGGTTCCCTTGATCGCCTCAATCCCATTTTGATGACTGCCTTAACAACGGGTTTGGCCTTGATTCCGCTTGCCCTCGCAGCAGGACAGGCCGGGAACGAAATTCAAAGCCCGATGGCTGTCGTCATTTTAGGCGGTTTGATTAGTTCTACTTTTTTGAATCTGGTGGTTATTCCTGCGGTGTTGAGTTTACGCAAAGGAAGTGAGGGGTAAGTTTTTTCTTGTATGAGAACATAGAAGTATATATCTTTGCGAAAGCACAAAAAAAAATAATTAAATAAAAACATGAATCCAGTACCAATGAATCTTGTTGAAAATAAACTAAAAGCCTTGCACGACGATGCAGAAAAAGACGATGCCCGAATGCAAGAAAGAATGGCAAATGCGGCTAATCCTCCTACAGGCGAACCCATTGATTATGAAAATATTTATCTCCCCATCTCAAAAGAACAAGGCCAAGGTATACGTAAAATTATTGTTGAAAATGCTTGCAAACAAGTCGTCGAGTTCGGTACATCTTTCGGTATTTCTACCATCTATTTAGCGGATGCTGTTCGTCGAACAGGAGGCAAGGTCATTACTACAGAATTGCTGGACAGCAAAGCACAAATCGCCTTGCAAAATATCAAAGATGCGGGTTTAGAGGATTATGTCGAAATCAGGGTAGGGGATGCAATGCAAACGCTCAAGGATTATACGACACCAATTGATTTTTTATTCCTCGATGGTTGGAAAGATTTGTATTTGCCACTCTTCCAGTTGTTGATTCCGCAGTTTAAATCTGGCAGCTTAATCTATGCCGATAACGTTGATATGGAATCCACACAAGCTTATACGGAATATGTTTTGAACAACAAAGAGGCTTACACTTCTCAATTTATGCATGGTGGCAAGGGCCTGTTGAGTCGGGTATTGTAGTCTGTTATTAGATGCTATAAATTTGATAATACAGCATTCATCAATTTAAGATTATAATTGTTTATCTTTTGATGTGTAGGCATCCAACCTAATAAGAATCTGGTGAAATCTGTACAGGCAATTGGATACATTTTTCTCCATTCTTGTTCTAACGCTTTGAATTCAAAATTAAAGATAGCGGAATCAAACGATTGTTCCAATGCTGAAAAATAGAAATTCAATAACTCATTTTCATATAATTCAAGTTCAGCACTGGAAAGGCAACTTCCTAAAAAGTAGGCAACATCTTTCATCCCACAACCCCCACCGACATATTGAAAATCTACAGCCGCTACCTGTTTACCATTTTCTGAAAAGCAAAAATTTGCAAGTTTAGCATCTCCATGAACAATAGTTAAATACTTGCATTGATTTAATAATTGATCAATTAATTGGGCCTTTGATTTTAATGCTGGATGTTTCATTTTTTCAAACTCATCCGGTCGGGTTCCCAAATGCCAATAAGTACCAAC
>JAHDGC010000919.1 GCA_020627865.1 Saprospiraceae bacterium
ATATTGAAGGGTTCTCCAGGAACCAATGTTGTCCTTTCTGTCTTGAAGCCCGGTGCCAAGAAAGAAACCAAAGTAACCATAGAAAGAAAGGAAATGAAAGTTCCGAATGTTCCATATTCGGGAATGGTCTCTGATAATGTCGGATATGTGAACTTAACAACCTTTACCCAAGAGGCAGGTAAGAATGTTGCCGATGCTGTCAAGGCCTTGAAAAAGGAAAACACTAACTTAAAAGGTGTGATTCTGGATTTGAGAGGAAATGGAGGTGGATTACTTCGTGAAGCGATCAACGTTTGCAATGTATTCATTCCAAAAGGTGAGGAAGTAGTGGTGACACGTGGTAAAGTCAAGGATTGGGATCGTAGTTTCCGTACTTTGAATGCACCAGTGGATACAGATATTCCTTTGATTGTATTGATTGACAATGGTTCTGCCTCCGCTTCTGAAATCGTTTCAGGCGTAATGCAGGATTTGGACAGAGGAGTTCTCTTAGGTCAACAATCCTATGGGAAAGGGTTGGTCCAAAATACCAGAGATGTTGGATATAATTCAAAAATAAAATTGACGACAGCCAAGTATTATATTCCGAGTGGTCGCTGCATACAATCTGTCCAATATCAAGATGGAGAGCCTTTGGATATTCCTGATGGAGAAAGAGCTGTCTTCAAAACCAGGAATGGAAGAAAAGTACTTGACGGAGGTGGAGTGAAGCCAGATAAAATGTTAGTGGATGAAAAATTAAGTAATGTCCTAAGGGGATTGAATCGAGAACACTTGATCTTTAAGTATGCTACACAATATAAGCAGAAGAACAAAGCTATCGGTGATCTGAAATCTTTTAGGTTCAACAATTACGGTGATTTCACCAACTTCGTTGCTTCGGAAACTTTCTCTTTTGATACGGAAACTGAAAGCATCTTGGGCGATCTTTCAGATAAATCCAAAGAGGATGGTTATTTTGATTTGGTGAAATCGGACATCCAATCCATTCGCGGTAAAATCCTTCAGAATAAGAAAAATGATTTGAAGGAATTTGAGAAGGAAATCACAGCAGGCATTGAAAAGGCCATTGTTGGTAGATATTTTTATAAGGAAGGTCAAATTGAAATCGGATTGCGGAATGATGCCGAAATCAAGGAGGCTATTCGGTTGTTTAATAACCCCTCAGAATATAACAAATTGCTGAAATAATATTTTTTTTCATATTCTAATGGTCTGAAATACAGGGGTGAATGATTTTACCCCTGCATTTTTTTTATTTTAATCCTGTCACAATGTCTAGCGAGTGTGGTCTTTACTTATGCTGATTTACCATCATATATTTATACCAAGAGTTAAAGCTATTTGGAAAGATGATTTTTCTTAATTTGCCTGCTGAAATTATCCAACCATATGGCTTTGATCTTAAACATAGAAACAACAACAGATATTTGTTCCATAGGTATCAGTGACGGAGGGAAATCAGTAGTCCTGAGAGAAGCCTTAGAAAAAAATGCCCATGCAGCCCGAGCTACGATTTATATTGAAGAGTGCTTGCGCGAATTAGGTCTTGGAGCAAATGACCTGGATGCAGTCGCCGTCAGTTCCGGCCCGGGTTCATATACGGGTTTGAGAATTGGCTTTTCCACAGCCAAGGGAATCTGCTATGCCTTGGGAAAACCATTTATAAGTTTGGGTACACTAAACACTTTAGCCGGAGCCTCAAGGATTAATTTTCAAGAGGCAGGAGCCAAGACACTTTTCTGTCCGATGATCGATGCCAGAAGAATGGAAGTTTACACGCTTTTGGAAGATTATCACAGTAAGGAAATGTTGCCGCTTCAGGCAAAAATACTGGATGAAAACTCGTTTGGCGAGTTTTTTGCAAAGGGTTACCGTATGGTGTTCAGCGGAAATGGTGCTTTCAAAATGAAAGAAATCATTCCAGATAACAGCCATGTTATTTTGGATGGTGTTGTCTGCTCCGCTGCACATATGGCTCCCCTTGCCGAAAAAGCATTTCGTGAGAACAAATTTGAGGATGTGGCTTATGCCGTTCCGCAATATTTGAAATCCCCCTATATCACGAAAGCGAAACCAAAGTTGTGAGCAAAGTTGTGTAACTCTGTTCCCGTATTTGTCTGTTAGGCGAATGCGGATGTGATTCCTATGTTTTAAAATTTGATATATGTTTTGGGAATCGCATAGGACATATTATATTTATGAATAAATGACGGAATGATTCATTTTGTAATATGCTGTTGAATAGAGGGATTCATATCTACTTTTTGCAACATTGTTGTTAATTGGCATGGTAGTTGAATTTTCATTAGCACACTTATACATACATTTCGTTTACACTAAAAGTCATACTTAACATGGGAAAGCAAAAGAATGAGACCATCGTTCTGGATCGTGGCGAACGTTCCATTGAATTGGATTATTCGGAATTGAGGAGAGCGGTGCTGGTTTTGCGCGCTGTGAACCATAAACTCCGACAGTCTATTATTGATTTATTGGAGGAACATGGTCGAATGACAGTTACTGAGATTTACATTAAATTACGCCTTGAGCAAAGTGTTGCTTCGCAGCATTTAGCTATCCTTAGAAAAGCAGGCGTTGTTGTTACAGAACGCAATGGGAAATTCATCCATTATTCTTTGAACAATGACCGTCTAGGCCAGATTTCAAGGCTAATTGAAGAGTTGGCATATTAATCCTTACTATAATATTAAAAAT
>JAHDGC010000049.1 GCA_020627865.1 Saprospiraceae bacterium
GAGTACCCGCATAACTGAAGGCCCTTGCCAAACTCATCAAGCCCTCCCCTTTTCTATACTCTCCCTGACCAGTTTCACAGGCACTCAACACGACCAACTGTGCTTTTAAAGGCAAGTTATAAATTTCGGATATATGTAAGATCCCATCATTCCGGTCATCCTCTCCTTCCGAATTGAGGTAAATACATGCATTTTCATAGGCTGCATTCAATCGAGATGCAGCATGTGTACTGAGGTGGATAATCGTATAATTTTTATTCGATAGCCCCTCACCAAAATTTCCTTCGGTAGCCTCCTTTCCGGTAAAATAGTAGCCATTGAAATTACGGGCTATAGCCTCAAGTTCCTTCTCACTACCCTGCAAAGGAATTAACCCATCTTCTCCCTCTTGGTATACAATTCCTTCCCAAGTATTCGGTATCGGTTTGGATTTGGGTTCATCGTCCTCATTTTGCCGGATGGTTTCCAATCGTCCTTCTTTTGACTCCAATGCAAAAGGGCCAAAGAAAAGCACTTCGGCATCATCCACTGTCCCCCCTTTCATAGCAGCCATTTTCAAGGCCAAAGTTGCAGAATAATTGTACGTGATGGCATAGTATCTGGCCACGTAATCCAATTGTGTAAAGCGATAGTTCGCTTGCCGCTCTTGCAGCCCCGCCACATTTATTTTTTCTTTAATCAAAAGCTCAAAGGGAAGCGGACTCAAAACTCCGTCCGCAATAATATGCAACTTATTAATATTAGTGTCCAAACCCGAAAGAGCGGGAGCCAGCAATAGCCCATAATAATGGTGTGCCGCATTGGTATAGTCGTCCAATATTTTCGTAAAAGCAATACTATCAGGAATAGAATCCAATACGATTTGTTTTATAAAAGTATTTATATCGGTTTCAAAATTATCTGGCAAAGGAATGTTTTGCAAAGCAACAGTATCCCGTGTAATGGTAAATACCCACATGGCGGTATCCTCCATAACATATTCAATAAGGGCAGCTCTATCATCCGGTAGCTTCTCCTGCACATCGGCGATAGTCGTCGTATTGGTTTGGCGTTTGAGTTCATAATATTTGGGATATTCCGTTTCTAACTTTTTAATTAGGGTATCCCTTTTTTCATTGACCTCGAACAAGTCACGCTTATTATCGCCCAATCGTTCAGGATCATTGTATCTTCCAGCTTTACGAATCTCTTGCCTCAATAAGCGTTGTTTCTCCTCTAAGTTTCGTTTTTTTTCTGACAAATGATCCGGTATCCCGGCGAGCTGCTGCGCTGTCAATTCCTGAAGGGCTTCTGACAGCACAACAGCCTTTCCTTTTTCAACAAAACTGAAGGCCTGGCTCAGATATTTTTCATCTTTAGTTTTCACAAAAGCATCTTGACAAACAGGGATTGCAGCCAAATAAAGATTAGCAGAACGCCCGTTCAAATCCAAGCGCGCATTGTCCGAAGAATACCCTTTACGTATTTTATCTAACAATTTAAATGCAACTTTGTAGGTTTCAATAGCCCCATCCAGATACTTTACCTCATCGCCCATTTTTGTAAGGGCAGGTGCCTTCAACTCCAACGACGATAATAATTCAAACTCATTATGTGTTTCCAAATCGACATCAGGATTATCAAAAATAGTATCTCCATCAAACTCCGAGATATTGCCCACTATCGCTTTTTGATAAAATGTTAGGGCTTGTTCGTATTCGTCATTCTCAAAGTAAATTCTCCCAATACTATTATAAATTCCAGCAATATTGCCATGCTTTTCACCAAAAATTTTCCGATTCAATTCCAATGCTTGTTCAAAATAATCTAGGGCTTCTTTATCATCTCCCTTCTCTTCATATACATGAGCAATATTCGTGTAGCAAACCGCTAGATAAGGATGCTCCTTGCCTACTTTTTCTAGCATAATCAAGGCTGCCCCATAATATTCTAAGGTCGTTTCATAATCCTTCTTATCCCAATAAATAACCCCCATATTGATATAAACAGAGGCTACATCTTGATGCTTTTCCTCGGCTCCCGCTAACATAACACACAATGCTTTGTCATAATGTTCCAATGCAACATCGTACTGATTTTTTAAACGATGGACGTTACCAATATTAACACGGCAGCGGGCAACATCATGATGCATCTCCCCTAATGTATCCAAGCGTATATCCAAAGCCTGGCCATGATAGTTCAAAGCTTTATCATACTCCCCCCTTCTCATATGAACAATCCCTAGACAACTATAATACGATGCAATACTAATATCATTTTTTCCCAACAATTCTTCAGCTATAGCTATGGCTTTTTTTATAAAAAAAATACTTTTATCGTACTCTTCTTTTATAGACATAACCACCCCCAAGTAATGATAACTTGTAGCGACTTCTTGGCATAGTTCGCCCAAACAGTCCTCCCCTACCCTCAAGGCTTCTTCAAGTTCCTCAAGTGCTTCTTCGTACTTTCCTTTCTTCCTCATATAATTCCCAATATTGTTTTTACAATTTACAAATTCCCTCCACGCACCTATTTCCTCAAACGCTAAAGCATCAGCTTTGTAATGAGCAACGGCGCTATCATAACGAATGGTATTTTCCTCCGTAAAACTCAAAGACATTTCAGGAGTCTCTACGTCCTCATGAGCAACGGGAATACTTACATCTGTTGTTGTATTGTAGCCGTATAAAAAGAAGAGCACTACGATTATAAGAAGAAGATGGTAATTACTTTTCATGGTTCCTTTTGGTTTTATAAGAATCTGATGATTAGCACAACACCAATCACCAGATCTATTTAGGTTAAAGCTGTAATAGAGCTATTATACAAAATAAGATAACAACCGCTCTGCCTCTACTTTCTTCTCATGTTCCGGTTCTTCCATCTCGACAATTTTCCTCAGCTCTCCCTCGGCCTTCCTAAACTGCCCTGTTTTCACATACAAAAGCGCCAAATGCCATGAAAGATCATCTTCCTTTTTATAATACTTCTTTACTCTTAACAGATCTTCAAAAATTAAAATAGCTTCTTTCCAGTTATCTGGCGACTCCATTGCAAGACACAAACCTTTGTAAAATAAAACTTCATTATCATTGCCATCAATGTTCAAAAGTTGTTCAAAATCTGCTATAGCCCCCTGATAATCCTGCCGCTTATATTTCTGTTGACCAGCCAATAACAAAGAATCTACATTTCTACTTCCCCTACTGATAAAGTCCTCGAATTTGAATCTCTTTGATGTATAAAGGAAATTTTCTGAAATACTATTTAGTGCAGTAAAAGCCAGTTCCTTTATCATAATATGGGCATTCCCCAACTGCTGCTCAAGCGTCATACCTTCCTCCTCTAGATCCCTCGTCTTAAACAAATTCATTCCGCTAATCCGTTCTTCATAGACAAGTTGCTTTCCTTTAAGTTCCGCAATCATATACTGTTGACTATCTACTTGATCCTTGAGTATTGTAGCTTCACTTTCTAGCGCAGTTTGACTCCGATTTAAATCTTGGATTTTGTGTACCATGCAACCCGCGCAAACCAAAAACAATATACTTGCGGCAACCATAGCCCGTTTATACATACGGATCAACTTCGTATTATTCTTAACTTCCGGCTCAGCAGTTTTTACAGGCTCATCCTGTTTATCCTCCAATGTACTAGAAATAGATACTTCTTTCCAATTCAATTCAGCCCCTAGTGCTACTGCTGTTTTTTCCAGTGCGTCCAGCTCTCCTCCAAGTGTAAAGGCATCTTTCAATTTTTGCCGGAACGCCAAGGCTTCAGCAAATACAGGATCTGTTTTTTTTCTGGTTTCGAATTCGGCTAATTCCGATTTTGATAACTCCTTATCAAAATATCTCTCTATGAAATTTAAATCATTATTTTTCATCTTTTCTCATTTTTAAAACCTTCCTTCCTTAACACTTAAAAAGCTGTAAAAAAAGAAGATATCATCAAATTTTTATTACGTTGTTCTCTGACTATTTGGAGTTATCGTTATCATTACTATTGCCACCAGTATCGTCACTGTTATTGTCATTGTCATCACGAAAGTTATCGCGAAGATCGCTGATTATTCGGAAGTAAGCCTGCCGAGCACTATTCTCTGAGCTATAGTCCATAAGTGAAGCAATCTCCTTAAAATTTAGTTCTCTATAAAGACGTAAGTAGAGTATCAGTTGCTTTCTATCAGGATATGTAGAGACATATTGCCGTATTCTTTTCAAGCCTTGTTCGCGTTCCTCCCGTTGTTCTTGTTCCACTTGCTCTTTTATCGCCTTTTTATCAAAAAACATATCGTTCAAATCATCAACAGATTTCCTTTCCTGCCTACATTTCCCTCCCCTCAGATCATTCAGCCATATCCTTTGACTGATCCCCATTAGAAAACTCTCAAAACGACTCCTCAGATGAAAGTTATCCCTTCTTGCTTTTTCCAGAATAACAATAAGTGCCTTTTGAAAAACGTCTTCCCCATCTCCTTTCTTCCCACTATTTCTTGTTACATAATTGATGACTTTGGGTTGAAAAATTTGATAAATTTCTGTGACTATAATATCATCATTTTCCAAAAGGCCCCGGATGTAACGATAATCTGCATGCTGCCCTAACATAAACATTGTTTTTTATGGTTTTCACAAAGTACAAAATAGTGTAATGGAGTTGGATTACAATTAACTTTATACCTAACTCGTAAATTGCAATCCTATAAATCGCACGAAAAGATACACCCTGACACATAACAATGCAAAATAAAAAAGATGGCTTTAGACTAAAATGCTTTCATTCCACAAAAAAAGTTAAATGCCATTACGAATTTCAAAAATTCATCATCAATACCTTACACATAGTTTTTATTATTATTTTTACCATAAAAACAAGTCTTTCAAAATAGGTGTATTATCTGTGTGTGTGTTGTTTTGCAAGGAGCCATATGTTCTAATATGCCCCCTTGCATTCATCTCATTTTTTGTTATCAAACCCTGTCTAACTACCTTTCAATACCTCATTCCTATACATATGTCAAAAATCTAAGGTTCGTTATCATAAATTCAGAAGTTTTTTTATTTTTTTTACAAAACTGCAGAACCGTAATGCATTGCGGTTCTGCGGTTTTGTGTTCAAATCGAATTGCTATAATGAAGAAGAAGATTTTGGTGTCCCAAACTGAGGATAGCATTTAGTTACTCCTCCACTATCTGAATATTTTTTCCCAAACCAATATAGCCCGCCCAGTAGCACGGGTGTGCACTCAACATACTCGTATCCTCCGAAGCATGCTCAAACTCTTTTTCCAGATATTTCAAGCGTGCCTGTTGCAGAGCAAGTTCCGTCGTCAAGCCGTCCCGCAAGGCTTCATAGAAAAAATGCATCAATTCCGCACTCTCCCTATCCTCCACATCCCAAAGCGTCACCACCAAGCCTGGGCAACCGGCATAGCTGAACGCCCTCGCCAAGCTCATCAGGCCTTCTCCTTTTTTCATCAAATGCCTCTTTTCTATGCATCACCTTCCCTAAAAGATTATAACTTCGCACGACCTCTTCATGTAATTCTCCAAAATGTCCAATCCCACATTCCAAAGCCTCCTCCAATATAACAAGAGCCTCATCATATTTCCCTTTCTTGTGCAAAAAATCCCCAACGTAATTACACCTGCCGCAACCGAAAATCTTTTATACCAATTGATTACTTTAGCCTTGTCTTTCAACTCCAATTCTTTTTCAACCCGCTCCATTGTCCTGTCCAATCTTTTCACTTTTGTTTCATATTGGAAATAGGCTTCTAGCTCCTCTCGGAACGCCAATGCTTCGGCAAAATCGGGATCTTTGCGAACCTTTCGGTCAAAAATTTTCTGCTCCAACGGAGAGAGATCGTTGTCAAAAAACTTTTCTATGAGGTCGTCATTTTTAATATTATTCATCTCTTTTTTATTTTTGGGTTCTTTGTTCAAAGCTACCGGTTAGCTTGAAGCTAACCGGTAGCTTTGAACAAAGGTTATCAAGAATTCGAGATTTTTTTGAAAAATATTGCACTTAGCCATCAAACTTAGGAGCCAGCTTGAAACTGCATCCCAACTTTACCACCAAATGCACTCAACACACCAACTAATTAGAATCATTCTAAATAACAAACAATCAATCCATATGTTGGTGAATTCCAATGAATTAAATAGATTTGTAGCCAATACGAAACGTAAAAAAATATTTTTATGAGTTGGTTTGGTAGTTTTTTAAAATCTTCCATCGGGCAAAAGATCATTATGAGCCTCACGGGCTTGTTTCTGATTCAATTCCTTGCCGTTCATTTGATTGGAAATTTACAATTGCTCGCCAATGATGGTGGGCAACAATTTAATCTTTATGCCAAGTTTATGACCACCAATCCGGTCATCAAAACGGTTTCTTATCTCCTCTATGCCTCCATTTTACTACATGCTGTTCAGGGGCTTTGGCTCTGGAGTAGAAATAAGGCGGCGAAAGGCGGCAAGTATGCCGTAATGGCCAAAGAAAGCAGCACCTATGCTTCTAGGAATATGGGCTGGCTGGGTATCATCATCCTCGTTTTTATCATCTTGCACTTGTGGCAATTCTGGTTCCAGATGAAAATGGGCTGGTTAGAAATGAAGACCTATGACGGTGTCGAGGTTAAGAATCTTTATGCTCCTGTAGCTTATGCTTTCAAGCAATGGTGGTATGTGTTGATCTATGTACTTGCAATGGGGGTTATTGGCCTACACTTGCACCATGGTTTCCAGAGTGCCTTTCAGACGTTGGGTCTTAACCACAAGAAGTATACACCATTGATTAAGTTTTTGGGTACGGCTTATGCGATCTTGGTACCACTGGGATTTGCTTTGATTCCTATTATATTTTTCTTGTTTAGATAAAATAAAATTGACATGAAACTCAATTCTAATATACCAGAAGGGCCACTGGCCGATAAATGGACCAACTATCGCGGCAAGATGAACCTCGTCGCACCCAACAATAAAAGACGCATTGACATCATCGTCGTGGGTACCGGATTGGCAGGTGCTTCTGCCGCCGCTACCCTTGCAGAACTGGGATACAATGTTTCTGCCTTTACTTTCCATGATAGTCCGAGAAGGGCACACAGTATCGCGGCACAAGGTGGGATCAATGCGGCCAAAAATTATCAGAACGACGGAGATTCCGTGTACAGATTGTTTTACGACACCATAAAAGGAGGCGATTATCGTTCTCGGGAAGCCAACGTACATCGGCTTGCAGAAGCGAGTAGGAGCATCATAGATCAATGTGTCGCACAGGGTGTACCTTTCGCTAGAGAATATGGCGGCTTGTTGGCTAACCGTTCTTTTGGTGGCGTGCAAGTTTCCAGAACTTTTTATGCAAGGGGGCAAACCGGACAACAACTTTTGCTGGGTGCTTATCAAGCATTGTCTAGACAAATTGCTACCGGCAATGTCAAGATGTATAACCGCCACGAGATGCTCGACCTTGTAATGGTTGATGGCAAGGCACGAGGTATTATTGCTAGGAATCTCCTCACGGGAAAATTAGAAAGACATGCTGCACATTGTGTTGTTTTAGCAACGGGTGGCTATGGCAATGTTTTCTATCTCTCTACCAATGCAATGGGTTCTAATGTAACTGCCGGCTGGCGTGCGGTGAAGCGGGGTGCCTTGATGGCTAATCCTTGTTATACGCAAATTCACCCGACTTGTATTCCGGTTTCTGGAGAGTATCAATCCAAGCTCACTTTAATGTCGGAATCCTTGCGGAATGATGGTCGGGTTTGGGTACCGAAAAACATGGATGATGTTATGGCTATCCGAGAAGGACGCAAGACGGGGAATGATATTCCAGAAGAGGATCGGGATTATTATCTGGAGCGTCGCTACCCTGCTTTCGGGAATTTGGTCCCTAGGGATGTTGCTTCTAGAGCCGCGAAAACAGCTTGTGATGAAGGACGTGGTGTGAACCAAACCGGACTAGCCGTGTTTCTTGATTTTGCGGCAGCTATAGAGCGGTATGGAAAAGCGGAAGCCCACACACAAGGCTTGCACAATCCGGATAAAGGTACGATTACCCGATTGGGAGAAGAAGTGGTAAAAGCCAAGTATGGAAATCTCTTCCAGATGTATGAAAAAATTACAGGAGAGAATCCTTATAAATTGCCGATGAAAATTTATCCAGCGGTACATTATACGATGGGTGGATTGTGGGTTGATTATAATTTGGAAACCAATGTCCCGGGATTGTTTTGTTTGGGAGAAGCCAACTTCTCCGACCATGGTGCCAACAGATTAGGTGCTTCGGCCCTGATGCAAGGCCTGGCTGATGGCTATTTTGTAATCCCCTATACTATTGGACAATTTTTATCCAAAGAAATCAGGACACCAAAAATCAGTTCCGATCTTCCGGAGTTTGAAGCAGCTGAAAATGCGACAAAGGAAAGGGTCGAAAAATTGATCAACATCAAAGGAAATCAATCTGTAGAAAGTTTCCATCGTCGTTTGGGCAAGATCATGTGGGAATATTGTGGAATGTCTCGGAATGCCGAAGGTTTGAAAAAGGGACGGCAAATGATCAGAGAATTGCGGGCGGAGTTCTGGCGCGATGTTTTTGTACCAGGGACAGCAGATGAGTTTAATCCGGAATTGGAGAAGGCTTGCCGTGTTGCAGATTTTCTAGAATTGGGAGAGGTAATGATGGTAGATGCCTTGGATAGGAATGAATCTTGTGGTGGACATTTCCGGGAGGAATATCGCTCCGAGGAAGGAGAAGCGGCTCGGAATGATGCGGACTATACTTATGTTGCCGCATGGGAGTGGAACGATGAGCAACCAATTTTGCATAAAGAGGAATTGGTTTTTGAGAATGTTGAGTTAAAGACCAGAAGCTATAAGTAGCTTCTTACCACTGCATTGAAATTGACAAATGGTTATATAAAATATTTGAACAGTTTGGTTAAGGGAATTGCTTGTTGTACAATAATCGGAGAACAAAACATTAGATTATAACGATCTAAAGCCAAGAACTTCCGGACAGACAACGAACAACAACAAACCAAACAACAAATTAAAAATCATGAAACTTAATCTAAAAGTCTGGAGACAAAGAAGCAATAATGATAAAGGCGCATTCGCAACCTATCAGGTTGAGGCCAACGAGCATATGTCCTTTTTGGAAATGCTGGACGTATTGAATGAGCAATTGATTGCCAAAAAGGAAACACCGGTTGCTTTCGAGCATGACTGCCGCGAGGGCATTTGTGGTGCTTGTAGCATGGTCATTAATGGACGCCCACATGGGCCGCAACAAGGCACAACGACCTGCCAGCTCCATATGCGTGCTTTTGAAGATGGGGATACTATTTTCATCGAGCCATTCCGCGCCCGTGCATTCCCTGTTGTAAAAGATCTGGTTGTTGACCGTTCTGGTTTTGATAGAATCATCCAATCGGGCGGATTTGTCTCCGTAAATACGGGGCAAGCACAGGATGGAAATGCCATTCCGATAGAAAAAGATTTGGCAGGAGAAGCTTTTGATGCAGCAACTTGCATCGGTTGTGGCGCCTGTGTCGCTGCTTGTCCAAACGGAGCAGCTATGTTATTTACATCGGCAAAAGTAACCCATTTGGGCTTGTTGCCACAAGGAAAAGTGGAGCATTCCAAACGGGTATTATCTATGGTTAAGGCTATGGACGAGGAAGGTTTTGGGATGTGTTCTAATGTTGGGGCATGTTCTGTAGAATGTCCGAAAGAAATTTCGTTAGAAAATATCGCTAGGATGAACCGAGATTATATCGGTGCGTCTTTGGCATCAGATAAAACAGTGTAAAATCGCAATGCATTGCGATTTCTCGTACTAGCATAAAAATTACAATCACCCTCAAATTTTCGCAAACTTAAACTATCCAGATACAAACAGTCAGGCTGCAAAGTCTGGCTGTTTTTGTTTTCATGAAAGTATTTGCATATTGACAAAAAAGTGTTAATTTTACAAAAAAATGTCTGATGAAGAAAGAATTCAATACTACCGGAATCTGCTACCCCAGCTTGCATTACATGGCCGATGTTTCTCACAAGCTAGATGATGTAATGACTTTGGTAGAAAAAGGAAAATATTTTATCATCAATCGCCCTCGGCAATATGGAAAAACAACCATGCTACATCTTATCACCGAAAAGCTCAACGAGTTGGACGATTACATACCGGTGAAGATGAACTTTCAGGGGGTTGGTGAAAAATCGCACTTATCGGATAAGGCTTTCGCCCAAATGGTCATACATCAAATGATTAGGCATTTTTCTTTTCAAAGCCCTGAATTAAAAGCATTTTTGCAAGAAGAGCAGCAACAGATTGAAGATATGGAAACTTTATCGGACAGCATTACCCGGTTCGTGCATCATGTCAACAAAAAAGTCGTTTTGATTATAGATGAAGTAGATGCCAGTAGCAATTACAATGCTTTTATAAGATTCTTGAGCATGCTTCGAACCAAGTATCTTGATCGCCATAGCCCACAACATGCCACCTTCCATAGCATTGTGCTTGCGGGTGTTCACGATATCAAAACATTAAAATATAAAATTCGCCCTACAGACGATAGTCATTATAACAGCCCTTGGAATATAGCCGCAGATTTTAAAGTCAAGATGCGTTTTTCTCCTGAAGAAATTGCACCCATGCTAGAGGATTATAGCCAATCGGAAAATGTCCGAATGGATATTCCAGCTATAGCCGAAAGACTGTATTACTATACTTCCGGCTATCCATTTTTAGTCAGTAAACTTTGCAAGATCATTGCGGAAGATATTTTGCCAAAAACAATCTCCCCCAGTAACAATGTAAAGACATGGATGGAATCAGATGTGGAAGCAGCTCTTCAAATTATACTAAAAGAAAACAACACTAACTTTGATAGTTTGATAAAAAATTTAGATAATAACCCACAACTATATCAATTTATACATCGAATTATCATTGAAGGGGATAACATTCCAGACAACCCAGATGATCCTATAATAAATTTAGGAAAACTCTACGGTATTCTAGAAAAAAATGGCAGGCTAAAAGTCCGTAACCGGATTTACGAACAGAGGATATATAATTATATGGTATCCAGATCTATTGTTAGTTCCCTAAAAAATCACAATTATGCAGAGCATTTCCAAAAAGCAAATAACGCCTTAGACATCGAAGCCGTCTTGCTAAAATTCCAGCAATTCATGAAGGAAGAATACAGCCAAAAATCCGGCGCTTTTCTTGAAGCGGAAGATCGCCTTATTTTTCTTGCATTCTTTGCCCCGATCCTCAATGGGAAAGGCTACACTTTTAAAGAAGTACAGGTTTCCATGGAGAAACGGCTGGATGTTGTTGTAACTTATTTCCAACATCGATACATCATCGAACTGAAGCGCTGGTATGGCCCGAAGGCACATGCTCAAGGTACCCAGCAGTTATGCGACTACTTGGATATTCATGGTTTGGATCAAGGTTACTTGTTGATTTTTGATCCTCGCAAAGAAAAGGGTTGGGTTCAGGAAGTTATTCAGCATGGAGGAAAGGAGATTTTTGCGGTTTGGGTTTAAACCTTATCCAACTGCTCCAACAACCAAGTCCTATCCGGAATAGACTCTTTTAGCATGATTGCTTTCAAGGCAGCTACCGCTTCTTTATCCCTCGGTTTTATCTGCAAAATTCGGCGCGTGTATTTGATTAAGTTCAGATAATTATGCTTGCGATAGCCCAATTCCTCGTGCCGATAAATAAAGTTCTTGAAACTATCTAACAGAGATTCTAGGGCATCAAAATCCTTCATTTCATAATACATAATCAGTAGCATCCTCCGAGCATCAAGATCGTAATACAGATCATTGAATCTAAAATTTTGCAGCAACTGCATGGCCTTTTCATAATCCGGCTTTTTAAAATAAAGATAAGCCAGATTGTGGCTGAAAACTTTCTCCCGCTCCCCTTCCGGAAGGTTATCCCTGTATTCGTAAATGAATTCTTCCCCCCAAGCAAACTCCTTCAAGGCACAAGACGTCTTGACAATGTTAGAATAGGTGAATTTAGTCAGAACGTCATTTTCCAAAAATGCACCGTTAGAAAGGCCTTCCTTGTAGATTTCAAAAACTTGCCGGAAGAAACTCCGATCCCCAACATTAATTTTCTTGATACAATAATTAATCGCGAGCAGGTAAATATCCGTCAACTCATGCTTCGGGAAGCAAGCCTGAAATTTTTTAAGTGCTTCCCGCAAGGTATAAAAATACACCTCCGACTGCTCTTCGGTAAAAGCTTTATAAACATTATAATAAACAACAATTGTTGCGTCCTCGGAATAATCCCTATCCTCAACCATCTTGAGTGTTTCATCCAGCAATACAAGAGAATATTTCCGGGAAGAAATCACCCGCATGTTGACCAACATACAGCTCAGCTTCAGGATACTTCCGATAAAGTAAGCAATCAAAGAATCGGAAAGCTGTTCATAATCCGTCGTAACGGTTCGCTTTTTGGCCGCGATGACCTGACACTTTTCAAATTGCAACAAATACTTATTCAAATGATGCTCCACGTTTCGCAAAGGCTGTTCAGAAATGGTCTTAAATGTTTGTAACAATTCTTTTTCAAAAATTCGGGTCAGCCCTTTTCTACGCAATACCCTGGCCAGATAAATCTGTT
Source organism: Saprospiraceae bacterium (assembly GCA_020627865.1). Classification (GTDB taxonomy): domain Bacteria; phylum Bacteroidota; class Bacteroidia; order Chitinophagales; family Saprospiraceae; genus JAHDGC01. Next base: position 12,661 of record JAHDGC010000049.1, read on the forward strand.
CTTTCTGCGGTGTCTCCGTAAATTCTCGGTAGGCCAGATAGCTCTTGATTAAGCGAAACAGGAAAGACATGACATACCCCATCTGCTTTTCATCATAGGGTTCCCTGGGGAAAATCTGCTTAAAAACGAACTCGCGGTGTATTTTCGCGGGGTCTTTAAAAGGAATTTTCTTAGACAAATAATCGTTAAGTCTGATAACATCTTCCCGCTTATTGAAGAAGGGAGAACGGACAAATTTCTTCAATTGCCGCAACTCCACCTTATCCAAACTGGCATAAAGTTCTATTAATCTACTATCTTTCATACATTTTTTTGATAAAAACCATACTAAATGTATTGATTTATAATGAATTATGCAATTTAAAACCTATTTTTATTTTGGAAACTATAGAATTTTGTCATTGTAAAGCACTATAAAACATCGCAAATTTACATTAAGTGTAATGTCGCGTCCATCTCAAAAACAATTGCTCACAAGGCAAGCACCCCATCAGATCACCCCAAAAACACCAAAGTGCCTTGTTTCCAGCATGCTTTCACATTGGAAACGGAATACCAAAGGAGGCAGTAAGATGTCTAAAATCTACGCTGTCAAAAAAATTAAACGAACAATGAACAACATTTATTTGGAGAACAATACTTATGGAAAACGGTTAAGGAATTGGAGCCTTTCCGGCATCCTGTGCTGTCTTTTTATATTGCTATGCTCATTAGCAGGAAATACACAAACTTGGCAAAAGAAAATTCCGGAACTTCGAGAAATTTGGAAAACATTCCAAGTATCTGACGGTGGCTTTGTCGTTATGGGCCGTATCGGCGAAGATAATATTTGGGAAGGGAATGGCAATGACAATATTGCCCTAGCGAAACTTGACATCGACGGGAATCTACTCTGGTTACAAGAATATCATTTTGACGACCAAGACATCGGGTATGACATGATCCAAACTAGTGATGGCGGTTTTCTTATCGCAGGGCATACCAATAGCTTCTTCGACTTTTCTTCCAATATTCTATTGATAAAAACGGATGCCAACGGGAATAAACTCTGGCAAACTTCCTATGGCAACAATACTTCCGAAAGACCAATGGGACTTATCGAAACGGCCGACGGTGGCTATGCATTTACAGGTTGTTATGACTGCTTCAATACTTGGCAAACCTTGCTTTGCAAAGTTGATGCGAATGGTAATTTATTATTCCACAAAAACTTCCCCGGTCCAGCTGAAGGCAGGGAACTCATCGAAACGCCAAGTGGATTCGTTATTGTCGGCTGGAAGGATGAACAACTCGGAGACTCTACCGACATCAATATCATCAAAACTTTTCCAAATGGGAATCTGGATTGGGAACAGACCTTGAACAATCCCTATTTTGATATTGCCCAGTCTGTACAAGCGACCTCCGACACGACCTTTGTTTTCACTGGCGGAGTTGATTTGGCAGGGAACAATACCGGAAATGTAGCCCTATTTAAAATGCATGTCAATGGGGATATGATTTGGAATAAAACCTATAACGGAGACTATGGAGATTATGCAGAATCTCTCATTGTTGATGAAGATGGCAATATCATTATAGGCGGCCATAGTTGGAATAACCCCGGGCAAAATGGCGATTTTATGGTTATCAAAGCCAATAGTGAAGGAGACGAATTGTGGACAAGATATTTCGGGGATAGCATTACCCAAATTGCTAGGGATGTGATCTTGACCCAAAGTGGTGGATATGCCATTTGCGGTGTGACAAAGCTACTAGGTGCCAATGAATATATACTTTATGGAGACGCCTTTATCGTTACGTTTGATGAACAAGGCAACGCACCAGAAAGCTACATTGATGGCTATATTTATCATGATCTTGATGAAAACTGTAATCTGGATAGCGATGAAACCCGGTTACAAGGCTGGCATGTCCGTGCCCAGAATGAAACCAATGTTTTTTATGGCGTAACCGACGAAAATGGATACTATAACATAGAATTGGATGCAGGCGATTATACACTTGAGGTGATTTTAAACAATGGCTATTGGCTTCCTTGTACTGAAGAGTATGCCATCAGTGTTGACAACATTAATGATAGCCTTAGCCTTGATTTTCCTTTGCAAACTTTGATCGCATGTTCTTACTTAGATGTAGATATTTCTGCTCCATCTTTGATCCCTTGCCAAAATCAGAATTACACCATTGAATATTGCAACTATGGGCCAACAGCAGCAACCGATGCCTATGTGGAAGTTGCCCTCGACCCTAGCTTCACCATTGTTAGCACCGAACTTCCTTTTAGTGTAATCGGGCAAGATAGCCTGTCTTTCCAACTTGGAGATATTCCAGTTGGTCATTGTGAGCGTTTTGAAATTGGCATCAACTTGAGCTGTGATGTACTCGAAGGCGCTACCCATTGTGTATCCGCCCATATCTACCCTGACAGTATATGCGCACCCGTCCATCCACTATGGGATGGCTCAAGTATTGTTGTAGATGGGGAATGTAACGGCAACTTTGTAGAATATCGTATTACCAATGTTGGGGAAGGTGATATGGCTGCATCTCAAGACTTTATCATTATTGAAGACCATATCATTTACAGGATAGGTGGCTTCCAATTGGAATCTGGAGAAACAACAGTTGTCCCCCAAATGGCAAATGGTAAATTTTCAAGAATAGAAGTTGATCAATCTCCTTTCCATCCCGGCATGAACTTCCCGAATGCATCTATAGAAGCTTGTGGAGACTCCAGTGAGCCGAGTCTCGGCTACTACACGCAGTACCCTCAAAATGACAGCGATCCATTTGTATCTATTGATTGCCAGATCAACATGACACCACAGGGCACCATAACAAAACATGCACAGCCGGTAGGATTTACTGACGAGAACCTCATTCAACAGGGGCAGGAAATTGAATACCACATTCACTTCGAGAACAATGTAACAGATTCCGTATTTAGGGTCGTTGTTCGGGATACTTTGTCCCCGCATTTGGATTGGTCTACGGTACAGTCTGGAGCAAGTAATCACCCCTACACTTTTGACATTACCAGCACGGGGATTGTCACCTTCACGTTTGACGAAATTTTGTTGTTACACAACAACATAGATTCGGATCAATCGTCCGGCTATATAAAGTTCAAGGTACAACAACTTCCGAGCTTGCCAGCCGGCACCGTTATCTGGAATACGGCACAGATTTATTTTAACTATGACCTTGCCCCGTTCCAAAGCAACGAAATTTTCCATACGATCAATCCTCCTTTCCGGACAGGATACGCTAACGAAACGATATGTGTGGGGGACTGCTTTCTCGACAGTTGTTACCAAGAGCCTACGGCCATCATGTTCCTAGACACGACCATAATTGAAAACCCTGATAGTACCCTCACAGACACTTCCCTCATAACATTTTACATGCTGGAAGTATTGCCAACTTTTTCTCTTTCGGATTCTGTAGTCCTGCATGCTTGGGAAGAGTTTTTGGACAAGCCCGTAGAAAATGACACGGTTATCCAAGAAGCCCTCACCACTGTTAACGGATGTGATTCTATTATCGACTACAATGTTTTCGTGATTCCTCTAGAAGAAATCGTTGTTGCAGATACCAGTATTTGTTACGGCACCGAAATTGATGGCATTGTCTTTTATCAAGACACCATAATTAATATAGACACCATAGCTATACAGACCGATACCTATGACATCTTCTCACAAGAACCTTACGATACCATTACACAAATGAACGTCCGTGTTTATCCAGAAAAATATACAACGGTAGATACAATCTTGTCTGCATCGACATTATTGTGTGGCGACTATTTCATTGCCGACACCAGTATCGCATGCACCTACGCTTCCATGTACAATTGCGATAGCATTGTTACTTACAATATTCAAGTCGTAACAAGCACAGAAAATTTGCCTCCATTAACGGAGTTAACGGTATTCCCCAACCCCTCCATGACAGATTTCACCATAACATATCAATTAAACAAAGAACAAAAAATCCACATTGAACTCTATGATGTCTTGGGCAGAAAAATCAGTACTATAATAAAACAGGAGAATTGTGCACCAGGCCCCTATAGACATGTCATAGAAGGTACACGCCTTAGCGCAGGAGTTTATCATCTGCTTATTCTCGCTAATGGGAAAACGACAACTCGACGGATTGTCAAAGTAAGAGATTAAAAAATTTAACGTGCAGGCAAGCAGCAAAAAATATAAAGTTATGAAAAAAAACAATTTATTTACAGATTATCAAAAGAACTTGGATTCTGCCACTCCTCCTTCTCACAAGCCAGAGACAAAACCGAAAAATAAAAAAGCAGAAAAGATTCAAACATTCTTGATGATTACGCAATATTCGCAGTGGGGTTTGACCACAAATTTATAACCGACAAACTAATACTACAATC
>JAHDGC010000050.1 GCA_020627865.1 Saprospiraceae bacterium
AAATCATTCCACCACGATTTAAAAGTGCTTGGTCTTTCAGGGAAGACATTGCAAGAGTTGAAGATTTTTCCAGTAAAGAAATAAGTTTCATTGATAAAACTGGCGCTTTGATTTCCTCGGAAAAATTCGAAGCTGCATCCGATTTTCAGGAGGGCTTGGCATGGGTAAAAAAAGATGGGAAAGTTGGCTATATTAACAAAAAAGGTATGGTTGTTATTCCTTACCAATATCAATCCGGCAGAAAATTTGAAAATGGCCTGGCCAAGGTTAAGGCCAATGACCTTTATGGAATGATCGACCTTGAGGGTAAAACTATAATTCCCTTCGAATATAAAAGTCTCGGTGTTTGTGCTGACGACCGTATAAAATTTAAACGAGATGGTCTATATGGTTTTTTGGACAAGCGTGGTAATATTGTTATGGAACCGAAATTCAAATCTGTAACTGATTATACACAAGGGTTTGCGGCAGCCAAAAAAGATAAAAAATATGGCTTGATTGATAAGAACGGTAAATTCCTTACTCCAGAAACTTACGATCAGATCTGGCCTGCCAATAATGGACGCTGGGGAGTAGAAAAGGATGGACTATATACCTTCATTGATGAAACGGGAAAGCAACTCACGGATGTCATGTATGATGGCCTGTATGTTTTTTCCGAAGAGCGAGCTGGTTATCAGAAAGGGCAACTTTGGGGGTTCCTCGACGCAAATGGAAAACCCATAACGCCTCCTCATTTTGGCTTGATCTGGTCTTTTAAGGAAGGTTTAGCCCGTGTTGCGGTTTACGAAGGGATTGCTTTTATTGATAAGGACGGGGAACCTGCTATTATTCCGGATTATTTGGATGTGCGGGATTTTTCTGAGGGCTTGGCGATGGTGTTGAAATAGACCGCTGCGCTGTCAGAATAGAGATCGCTTCACTTTTAGATGTCAGACGCAGCAGTAAGTCAACTTTAGAATCTGGTTGCTTGCTAGAGATATTGCTAACTGTGAGCATTAAGATGCAGATAAGGGCAGAACAATCAAGTTTAATCCCTTAACCAAGGCCATCACGGCTCAGACAAAAAGTAGAGTACGCTGCACAGCGAGAAATCACGTGCTGAGTTACTCTTTTTCCGTTGATAAGGATATTGAAATCAAAAAGCCATTACAAAATGATGTAATGGCTCATAATATTTTCTTTACAGAAATCTATCTTTTACTAAGCATTCTGCGGAATCCGCAACATCTGCCCAGGATATATTTTATTTGGATCTTTCAGCAGCGGTTGATTCGCTTCAAATATCACGGTATACTTTGACGCATCACCATAATATTTTTTGGCAATTTTAGAAAGGCTGTCTCCTCTCTTCACTTCATACATTTGCGCTTCAAGCTGTGCCTTTTTGGTTTTTCCTGTGACAACCATTCTATCATCAACGGCAGCAACCCCAGATACATTTCCAAGCGCAAGGATAATCTTTTCTTTCTCGGCCTGTGTCTTCACAGAGCCATATGCTGTAACCGTTTCTTCACTATATTCTAAATCAAAGTCCTTGGTTTTAATACCCAAACTGTCGACAACACCATTAAGCAAAATAACTTTCTGGCGGTTCATCAATTCCGTTTGCAAGCGTTCTGTTTCCGCATCACTGACCGTTGCGGCATTTTTTTTGGTGAGAACTTTAGCACCAGCATTTTTCAAAAAAGAAAACAATCCCATTACTATGTGAATTTAAGTTAATATATTGTCGCAAAAATAAAATTTTTTGTGGAAAAAACAAGTAAATTCGCGTTCTTCAGTCCAATCGGCCAGACATATTTTATTAAAGTACCTAGTAATCAATAAAATATAGTCGATATTTTTTATAGAAAAAGGCGAATTTTCAATAAAACTACGTATATTTGCGCAGTTTTTTCTAACATATTTTAATTAAGTAAAATTTAAAAAAATGCAAGGGAAAGGTATCGTTAAATTTTTTCTTGTGGTGATGATCTTAGTTTGCCTAATGCAATACATGTTCATATTGCCTACAAGAAGTGTGGAGAATGATGCAAAAGAACACGCTAGTTTAGTCGCACAAAACTATCCTGCTGATGAGCAAAAGAAGATCAGCAAGAAGGCGGAAACCGCTTATCTAGACTCCATGTCTACAGAAACCATTTTTTCTATTCCGCTTTTGAAAGAGTATACTTATGATGATCTAAAGCGGCAACAGTTGGCCTTGGGGCTTGATCTTAAAGGCGGTATGAGTCTCGTTCTTCAAGTCGATCTCAAAGAATTTATAAGGGCATTGGCCAATAATAGTAAAGATCCTACCTTTGAAAGTGCGTTAGAAAAAGCATCACAAGACCTTAGTAATGCTCAAGAAGATTATGTAACCCTGTTCGCTGACGCTTTTCAGGAATTGGGTCAAGGTAAAAAACTCGCCCCCATTTTTTCCAGAAATGAGAGTTTTCGTGATGTGATCAATTTTGAAACTCCGAATGGAGAAGTTGTCAGAATGATTCGTGAAAAAGCAGATGAAACTGTAGACCTTACATTCAAAATGCTCAAAGATCGGATTGATGAGCTTGGTGTTGTACAGCCTAATATTTCATTGGATGCCAGTCGTGACCTTATTCTGGTTGAATTGCCGGGTATCGAGAATCCGGAGCGGGCTAGAAAAATGATGGTATCCACTGCAAAACTAGAGTTTTGGGATATATATCGCGCAACAGATGCTGGCATCGTTAACTCCTTTGTTGAGGCAGATAAAAAATTAAAATCATTAAAGGCAGGCGAAGAAATCAAAGAAGAACCTACTGTCCGTTTGGATACTACCTGGGCCAATGTAGTGGATTCTTTGGGCAATGTTATAGATTCTACCATGAATGTTACGGAAATCCCTATAGTTGATGATCCGTTAAATGCAGGTGGACCGCTACTCAGCAAGCTTGCTATCAATGCCGTGAGTGGTGGACAACTGACCATGCCGTATCCGGTTTTGGGTATGGCCAAGAAGAACGAAATGCGTTCCATTACAGAAGCTTTGGCCAAGCCTCAAATAAAGGCACTCTTCCCCAAAGACTTAGAATTCCGCTGGTCTCAAAAGCCGAGTGATTATACCGATGATGAGGCATCAGATTCAGAGGAACAACTGTATGAGCTTTATGCAATTAAGAAAAAGAGAAGTGCGGGACCACCACTTGAGGGGGATCTTGTCACAGATGCCAGTACTAATCCAGATCCAACTACAGGAGAGGTAACGGTTTCCCTGAAAATGAATACCAAAGGTGCCAAGATTTGGGGAGATATGACAACCAAGGCGGCACAAGACAACAATAGGGAAATTGCCATTGTATTGGATGATAAAGTAGTTTCTGCACCTAGTGTCCGAAATGCTATCCTTTCTGGCGATTCTCAAATTACCGGAAACTTCGACGTTCAGGAAGCTAAAGACCTTGCCTCTATTTTGCAAATTGGTAAATTGCCGGCCAAGCCGAAAATTATCCAAGAAGCATTGGTTGGGCCTTCTCTCGGACAAGATAATATCAACCGGAGTATGAAGTCGTTGATTGTCGGTTTTATCATGGTATTACTTTTCATGGTATACTACTATGGTAGAGGTGGTATTGTTTCTATCATTGCCCTGTTAATGAACCTCTTTTTCATTTTTGGTGCCTTAGCTTCTTATGGAACGGTATTGACCTTACCAGGATTTGCAGGGGTCTTGCTTACCATCGGTATGGCGGTTGATGCAAACGTAATCATCTATGAACGGATTAGGGAGGAACTCCGAAACGGTAAGGCGATGCTGATGGCTGTTAAGGATGGTTTCCAGCATTCTTATTCTGCCATCATTGATGCAAACGTAACGACAATCCTTGTTGCATTCGTATTGGCTTACTTTGGAATGGGCCCTATCAAAGGATTCGCCGTAATATTGATTATTGGTGTACTTTGTTCCTTGTTTACAGCCGTTTTAGTGGGTCGTCTTATCATAGATTGGTGGATGGATAGAGGTGGAGAGATGTCTTTCTGGACAGGTAGCTCTAAAAATCTATTTTCCAATATGACGACAGATTGGTTAGGCAAGCGTAAGATGGCTTATATGATGTCTAGTGCATTTATCATTCTGGGTATTATTTGCATGTTTGCGAGAGGATGGGACTTGGGTGTAGATTTCAAAGGAGGTTATTCTTATAATGTGCAGTTTGAAGAAGGCTTGAGTATTGACCAAGAAGCACTTCGGGCATCCCTGACCAAAGCATTTGAAGGCAACCAACCTGTTGTGAAAGCCGTTTCTACAGCAAATACTTACAATGTGGTATCTAGTTATATGATTGATGATGAATCGGATGGTGCTGCCGAAAAAGTAATGGCAAAATTATTCGAAGGTGTAAATGGTGTTGCTGGAGGAAATCTCACGCTAGATAAGTTCAAAGATGCAGATGGTACCGGTACGCATATTACAACCTCCAGTAAAGTAGGGCCAACCATTGCCGATGATATTAAAACAAGTTCGATATATGCAACAATATTCGCCTTATTGCTCATCTTCCTTTATATTTTCATTCGTTTCAACAAGTGGCAATATTCTATGGGAGCAGTCGCGGCCTTGTTCCATGATGTTTTAGTCGTATTAAGTGTTTTCTCTATTTTCCATGGTATCCTACCATTTTCAATGGAAGTAGATCAAGCATTCATCGCCGCGATCCTTACGGTAATTGGTTACTCTATCAACGATACCGTTGTTGTATTTGACCGTGTGCGGGAATTTATCAATGCTTACACTAAGAAAGGAAAGACAGAAGTGATCAATATGGCCATCAACAGTACAGTGAGTCGTACCGTAATTACCTCTTTGACGACCTTGTTTGTGGTATTGATCTTGTTCCTATTCGGTGGAACCAGTATTAAAGGATTTGCTTTTGCCTTGCTTGTCGGTATCCTTGTGGGTACATATTCTTCTATCTTTATCGCAACGCCAATCATGCATGATTTGACGGACGAGGTGGTTGCTAAAGAAAGTAAGACGAAGAAAAGCAGCTTCTCCAGAGCTAAGGCTTAGGAATTATAAAATTCACACGAAGTAATTATATGAAGGCTATCTCAGATGGGATAGCCTTTTTTGTATACCATTTGTTGCGAAGCCATAAAAAAACTAGTCCTACTTTGCTTTTTTCTCAAAAACAAAGTGGATTGGCATATTATTTGCAAATCTATAATCAGTAAGTTTTGGTTAAAAAATTGTATGATTCGTTTCCAGCCCGTTATGCGCAATAACGGGCTATTTTTTTGTCCTTTCTATAAATTATGCATAATTAGCCCTCATCTCGCTACAGATGCTTACGCAACAAATAAATATTTCTTTCCGTTCTAGTAAATAGATCGCTTCGCTGCCAGACGCTAGATCGCTTCGCTTTTAAAAGCTAGACCTGCCTGTTCCTGCGGGAGACATGCAGGCAGGCGTGGAGTTCGTGAGGGAAGCTTTTTCCATTAAGGAGAACTCATAAAAAAGGTCATTGGTAGTGTAGCAATTATTTTATGTTAGATTTTAGCTCGATGTTAAACTTGTCTGGATTTAGGCTTATCTTTGATTGATTAATAACAAGCTAATTTTAGATTTAATCATTTCCAATGAAAAATATTTCATTCCTCTTCGTTACAATTATTCTTTGCCTCTTTACCAACTCTTGTAAATTCACGGAAAAAATCCGAGATGGCCGTACCGCTTATGAAAGAAAGCAGTACTCCGTTGCAGCTAAAATGCTGGCCAGCGAATTTGCCAAAACCAAAAGTCGGGTTGAAAAAGGAGAAATAGCCTATTTGATAGGAGAATCTTTTACTAAAATGAATGAAAGTGAAAAATCTATTGAATGGTACAAAATAGCATATGACAACCAATTTGGTGTGGATGCTCTGAAGCAATATGCCCTCGCCTTGAAAAAAAACCAACAATACAAAGAGGCCAAGCAGGCATTTAAGGAACTGGGGTTGGAAATCGGAAGCCCTTATGAATACCGGAAAGATATCGCGGCTTGCGAAATCGCAATGGGTTGGCTTGGAGAGGAAAAAACAACGGGATATACGGCGATGCCTTGTGGCTTCAATTCTCCTAAGAATGAATATGCTCCAGTCGCATTTATGAATAACCAACTCATCTTCACCTCTGATCGTGGCCCAGTTCCAGACAAAACAGGTGCTTATAAATGGACAGGGAATGCCTTTTCAGATCTTTTTGTGGTTGAACTCCCCAGTGGAAATGCAGCACAATTTGATCCCATCATCAACTCTGAACATAATGAGGGCACCCCTTGCTTTAACAATGATTTTACAGAAATCTTTTTTACGCGATGCTATGGAAAAGGAAATGATGATTACTACTGTAAACTTATGGCTTCTAAAAAAGAAGGTGGTGCATGGACTGTACCGACTCCACTAAGTTTTGTCGAAGAGAAAATCAACTACGGCCATCCTACCCTTTCTAAGGATGGCAAAACGCTTTACTTTTCTGCTAATCATCCGGACGGCTGGGGTGGATATGATATTTTCTACGTCCAAAGAGAAAATGGAGAATGGAAAACGCCCAAAGTAATGAACAGGGGCATCAATACGATTTATGATGAGAAATTCCCCTCTATTGACAATGACACTTTATACTTCGCTTCTTCTGGGCATACCGGCATGGGCGGCTTAGATATTTTCAAAACGTATCTTATCGAAGAAGATCGTTGGACTCCTGTACAAAACCTGAAAGCCCCCATCAACTCCGGAGCAGATGATTTTGGAATGATTATAGATTATCGCCAAAGCAAAAAAGAGGGCGTGCTACAAGCTGGTTTCTTCTGCTCTTCCAGACCTGCCGGGAAAGGTGGTGACGATCTTTATGCATTTGAAAAAAGAAAACCTGTTTTGCCGCCAGCACCAGAGCCAGAGCCTGTTGATACGACCGTTACGACGAAACCGGAGCCTCCAAAAATCGTTTACAAGATGATCTTGGAAGGTTATGTTGTTGAAAAAATTTACGAACGCAAAGACGATCCCGCGAGCAGAGTGTTGGGCAGAAAGCCATTAAACAAAGCGAAAGTTCAGGTAAATTTTGGCGGTGAACGCAAGGATATTGTTGTGCAAGAGGATGGAAAATTCACTTTAGAACTGGATGAGAGCATGGATTACAATTTCTTTGCCTCTAAAACGGACTACCTGAACAATACTGGATTTTTCTCCACAAAAGGAATTGGGAAAGATCCTGCCAATCCAGAATTAAAATTTGAAATAGAAATTGTTTTGGATAAGATTTTCAAGGACAAGGAAATTGTCCTCGACGATATTTACTATGATTTTGACAAATGGGACATTCGGGAAGATGCACAACCCCAATTGGATAAGCTCGCCAGAATATTGAAACAAAATCCGGAGATCAACATTCGTTTGGCTTCGCATACAGATTGTCAGGGCAACAGTAGTTACAATCAAAACCTTTCGCAAAAACGAGCGCAATCTGCCGTGAATTATTTGATCAGTAAAGATATTAATCCGGATCGGCTTAGTGCAGTTGGTTATGGGGAATCGGCCTTACGCATTGATTGCCCTTGCACGAAATGTACGGATCAGGAGCATCAGTTTAATAGGCGGACTACGTTTGCGATTGTGGAGTAGAATCGCAATGCATTACGGTTCCACTCCACAATAGCCCCAGCTACTCCTGCTTCACCATACTAACAGCAACAACCCCTTGCTCCAAGTAAAACACCAGGTTATAAACACCGGCTGGAATCTCCGAGTCTACAACAAGATTAACTTCTCGTTTTCCGGCTTCCACATGTGGATTAAATTCCCGAATCGTTCGTCCATAAATATCTGTCAACTCAATCTTCAATGACCTTGCTTCTGGGTTATCCAACATGAAACGAATATTATCTTGAAACGGGTTTGCACTGAGCAGGATCACTTCTCCTAACACATCGAACTCTAAAGAGCGAATGGTCGAATAGGTTACGGTACCATCAATATCTAACTGTCTAATTCGGTAATATCTTGTCCCATATTTCCAAGGTTCTTTATCCCAGTATTGGTAAAACTGTGAAGCGCCCTGACGTGGCTCAACCTTTCCTAACTTCCTAAATCTTCCGGCCATTAAGGCATCATCATTCTCCGCCACTTCAACCTCAAATATAAAGTTCTTCGGATCATAAGTTGTTTTCCATTCCAACAAAGCATCGTTGGCATTTTTAAAAGCATTGAAACTCAAAAATGCAACGGGCAAAGACACTCCTCTACTCAATCTCAGGTTATCAATAATATAACCATAAGTCCCCTCATGAGAAAAACGCAACTGTGTACTCGAACTAAAAGCTTGTCCATTATCGGATAAAATTGTAGCTAGATTAAGAAATCCCGATGTCGCCCAATCGGTACCAATATTAATGGTAAATACCTCGATCCAGCTATCGGTATCACGTCCCCTGACATATACTTTACTATTAGTTTGTGGAGCCTCTGCTCTATAATCAAACTTTAAATTTAGTGCACTAACTGATTGATAATTAGACAAGTTCAATGTTGCAATTAGATCATTTTTATCAGAATTACTCAAGGCTTCAGCCCCTTGAATTGTAATGGTTCCATCTGCCTCAGAAAGAAGCACTTCTCCATTGCCGCCATTTGAAAAGTCCCATTTATCCAAGTTCTTCAATCCCATTGTGCTTTCCACATAATAAGCATCTGAAATTGCAAACGTTTCTTCATAAGGTAGCGTGATAGGGTCATTAGGCAACTGCAAAGCCTTTACCAATCCTGATACGGCATTGTTAACCAAATGGGTATCTTCATTTACCTCAATCCACCCATTAATTGCATGCACACCCGGAGCAGAAAAATCGAACACTTCACTCAAATTGATATACACAGAATCTCCTGTCGAAATCATACCATCATAAGACTGAGAAATAGTATCGCCACTGGTTGTTTCTATAAAAATCATGGCATTATCTACCGTATTGCTTCCCACATTTTTTATACAAATTGAAACAACTTCATGATTAGACAAGGCAGAACTCGTACGGGCACGGCCAATTATTGGTGCCGTTGTTAGCTTTTGTAGTTTTAAGTCATTTGTCCAGGGGCAAGTTCCTATATTCAGCGGTATACCACTACTCGCTACTGTCCTATTCGTGCGGCCACCAGCAGTACCGATAGCCGCCACAGCAAACCAGTTTTTTTCATCAGAAACATCAGGCTGCTCAAATATAAAATGGGTAGCATCAGTCGAAGTCAAGGGTACCATTTCTCCCGCATCAAACTGATACAGTTCATACTGATTCGTGTAATCTACCCCATCCCAGTTCAGCTCCAAATAACCATCACAAATAGCATCAACTGTCATGTTAGCAGGCGCAGTCATGATCCTAAAATGGGCATCGCTAGTATCTTCAATGCCATCCGTTTCTTTTGTAACTTTTAGCAATGCAGTTTCGGTATACAATGCTGGAACGACCCACTCGAAACCTCTTTCATTTGCGGCAACACCTGTCGCAATATTTGACCAACTCGAACCGCCATTGACAGAATAATCTAAGGAAAATGTACTTGTATTGTTATAATCCGTATCCCATAGAATCTTCTCTGTCTCCCCTGGCACCAAATGTTCATCGCCCATTGGGAAGGTTACTACGATTTCTGGCATTTCAAAATAATATACCAGATAATATTTTTGTGGGCCAAAAGGAACTTCATCACCTAAAACCCTAACACTATAATCACCAGAAGCAGGAGAGTTAATCGTAACCTGTTCTATATTGTTCAAGGTATCCACTCCACGAGTAGCAACATCTTCGACATGCTCCACGGCAGGGTTTAAAATCCAAGGTAAAAAAGAATTGCCTTCAGGGTTTTCAACGGACAAATCGAGGTCATTCACCAATGCTTTATTCGCACCAGAAACACCTTCTTTATCATGCCAATAAAGCATTACTTTTAATTGACTAACACCCTCTGGCACTGCAATTGTATGCAAATTGTTATCCGATTGACCTAAACTATCATAAATGATCCAATTATTTTCTAAGAGTTCAGCCGCCCTCCTCGCATTCAACAATCCATATCCGTAAATATAATCCGGATGTTCATTCCCAAGATCTTCCGCAGTATTACAAGCTACCGCCTTCATTAAAGCACCATCTGGGATTTCTCCATTATGCAACTGGCGATACCGCTGATTCAAGAGTGCTAATGTTCCCATAACAGAAGGTGTTGCCATACTGGTTCCGCCATTGGAAAAATAATCATAATTTCTACCTGTCGAAATAACTTCCCTTCCGACACCACATAATTCTGGCTTTATCCTCCCGTCAAAAACCGGCCCTCTACTCGAAGCATCCGCAATGACCCTATCATCTCCGACATTTCCAATAACCAAAACATTTTTTGCCGCCTGATAAAACTTAAGTACCGTTCTGTATCCTTTAGGATAAGGATCACAAGTACTTTTCCCACTATTCCCCGCAGCAAAACAATGCAGTACTTTCGGGTACTCCCGCATATGAATATCCATCGATGCAGAAGTGTAATTGTATTCCCCATTCGAGGCGCAGTTAAAAGAAACCCCATAGGAATTATTTGTCAGCACCAATTCGTGGTTATTATAATAATCATCAATATACTGGATAATAAAACTCGTCTTATTGATAATGACATCCGCTTTAGGAGCGGCTCCTTTGTGGCGTGGATTAACAATACCTCCGCCACAGGCAATACCCGCAACATGATCACCATGCGCACCAAAAGCTTGATAGGTGCCGTCTGCATAATTGATACTTCTCCCGAAAAAATCAAGATGCTCTCCTAGTTCTCCGCCATCACCAACACCTATAACGATACCTTCGCCCTGCAAATTTCTCGCTCCCGGAATTCCAGAGTGGAGTACATTATTTCGCTGGACACCGTTGGTTTCAAAATTCAAAGGCTGCTCTTCCTCTTGAGCAATATCTATATAGGACACGAAAGGCTTGGCCGCAATTTCATCGATCTGATGTCGCATTACTGTCGTTTCAAAAAAAGAATTTCCTTTCACAACTGGACTTGCCAATTCAAAGCCAAGCTCCTGTTGCAATTCAGCTACCCAATCAAGATTTTTATAATCATACCCGACAACAGCGATTTCAACCCTATCTTTTTCTAATCTGGCATTATGTTCAATTTCAAATGATAGATGATCTGAAATTTTACGTTTAGGATCAGGAAAGGCAAACCCTACAATACCCAAATCATTGGTACCTTTGAATTTAGTACCAGTTGAAATCTTAGCGGAGTAACAATAATTCCCATTGTATTTTAAAAGATAAATCCCATTTTCTTTAAGCAAATTGTTTTGAATTTCATTGGGCAAACGATTCTGCTCAAAGCACAATTCCAAAAAGTAAAAGTCTTTGTGTTGAAATGGTTTAAATCCAGATTTATCCTTAAAAAATTGCATCAAAATCTCTTGCTTTTCAAAATTTACCATCTGGGCTTGTAATCCAGTCATCAATACAAAAAGCAACAGAATCGGCAATATAATTTTTCTCAAAAATGCCATTATATGTTTATTTAAATTCTATTGTATTAACTCAATCACCAATACTATACAATGAAGGAAGGCTAATAATTGGTTTTCAGTAACCAATACTTGACAGAGGGGGAACTAGTCTAGCAATACTTCTCAAATCTTTATAGGCAAAATAGGTTCCAAGTTGAAAAAAAGCATTGAATTTTACTGACGTTTTGTGACATATCATACCTTTTCATAACACCCGAATTTATCATATGTATATGCACAAACCTGAAATAAAGGAACACAACACATCAAAACAAAGAATATAATTTCAAAACACATCTATTCGACAAAATTAAAGCCAAAAAATTTATAGAATTATCAAAATTTTACTAATTTAGGCTTTCTTAAACTTCCAATCCCACTGCATACCTAACCGCTCAAAAGCCATTCTTCATAAAAGAGTAATACCCTATCATGAGACGAAGTGTACTTATTATTCTATCCATATTGTATACCATAATTTTACATGCACAACCTGCAAATGACGATTGTAATAATGCACAGATGGTAACAGAATTGGATGGCACCTGCAATTCTTTTGATTTTACTGGGGCAACTTTTGACCTTGGAAACGGATGCGGCCTTACCAATACAGCTAATACTTGGTTCAGTTTTGTTGCACAAGGTACAGATGCAACCATAAGTGCTTCTGGCCCTGGGTATGAAAATGGTGCACTCACATTGATACAGTTTGATGGTGCAGAATGCGATATTGCCGTAGCCCAACTTCTGGATTGCACAACAACATCGCCCTTAACCTATTTGGATCAACTCATGATAGGTAATACCTATTACATTATCTTTAACTCCACTGGTAGTGGGAATTATGATTTTTGCATTGATAATCCTGCACCACCACCGATCCCTTCAAATGATGAAGAATGTAATGCAGAGCCTATCAGTCCAGGAGATTGTAGCAATGGTACCACACTCGCAGCAACTCCAGATTGGGCAAGTTCCTGTCCAAATGCCAATAATACAGTCTGGTACACAACACAGTTAAGTTCAGGCAATAACACCCTACTGGTTGATCTTTCCAATAATACTTTCCCTGGAGATGTTTCCGTCACGATTATTACCTTTGATCCCAATTGTAATGGTGATGCATTTCTGGTAACTGGGGGAAATTACTGTGGCCCACCAGATGGCGATATTATATTCACAGGGCTTTTCCCCAATACAGAATATTACATCCAAATTGCGACGACCGAAAACGAAACCGGAGACTTTGAGATTTGCATTGATCAGGAGGCTCCACCTGATGGATGTGCCACCAACGATCTTTGTCAAGGTGCGGAAAACATCAACCTTAGTTCCAATACCGAAACTTGCGTGCAAGGTTGTAATACTGGTGCTACTCCCGGTGTTGATTTCAATGGCGGTGATTGCTTCGACTCCCCCACTCCGACAGTCTGGTATACCGTCAATACAAATGGTTCGCAAGGTTTTATCGGTATATCTGTTACCAGTAACGATAACATTAGCAATCCACAAATCAGCCTTTTTACAACCAATAATTGTAATAGTTTTTCAACTCTAGACTGCAATGTTGGAAGTGGCGGAAGTGTAAATATGGACTTTGTACCGGTCCCTACAAACGCTACCATTTACATCGCAGTTACTGATGCACAGGCAGCAACAGGCTTCTTCGATATTTGTGTCGTTGGGTATGAAGATTTCACCAATTGTATCGCTAGTGATGAACTTGTAGAAATTGCCAGTTCGGATAACAGTACGCCCGAAGGAGGGCCATATGCACCAAGTGAGGATGTAACATTTTGTTATAGAATATTTGATTATGACCAAACTTCATCCAACTGGCACCAAGGCATTGTTCCTACTTTTGGGGATTGTTGGGATCCTGATTCTTTCGATGCAGAAGGACAACCACTCGATTTTACTGGTCCAAACAATTATAGCGGATCTCAACCTGGTTGGGATTGGTATACCAACATAACCTACAATCTGAACAACCCTATTTTTGACCTTAGCCCCGGCGATCTACTTCCTCCCGGATGGTACTATTACAATACCAATAGCCACCCTAATGCTAGTGATCCCAATGGAACTTATGGAGACAATGCCGGCGGTGCAAATGCCAACCCTATTTGGGAAGTTTGCTTTACCATAACAACCCTCCCGCCAGAACTCTGTACGGATATGACAGACTGTACGGTTACGATAAAAACTTATGCAGATAGTGAAATTGGTGCCTGGACTTCCGAAGCCTGCCAAGCGGATATCCCCACACAACAAATAGCGTTTCTCAATTGCTGTGAGCCACCAGAAGTTGATCCGCTAGAAGAACTGATTATTTGTGAAACGGGTAATGCCAGTTTTTTACTGACCAGTCCGCAAGATCCATTGGTTGATTATTCATGGACGGTTTCTGTTGACGGCGATGTTTCTGGAGCTGAAGATGGCGCTGGAAATGTTATTTCTCAATCATTAGAAAATTTGGGTGATGATACTGCAATTGTTACCTATGAAATTACGGCAGAAATCAATGGTTGCCCACAAGAAACCTTTGTCGATGTCATCCTCTCCAAACCCAATCCAGAATTTGAGGATCCTGACCCGATTTGCCCAGGTACCATAGTGGAAATCGGTGGCGCAGATGAAGGTTATACTTATGAATGGAACAACAATGCCGATCCAGTTTCTAATCCAGAAGTGAGTCCTGATATTACAACCACATACACGGTGACCGTCACGGATGACAATGGTTGTACAGCCACAGACGATGTAACGGTTGTCGTAGAACTCGGTTTTGATGTCGAATTTTTTCCTTCGGAAGCAGAATTTTGTGCAGGTTCTTTTATAGAAATTGAACCGATACCAGATGGAGGAGATGGATCATATACTTATGAATGGGAAACACCCCAAGGGTTTGAAACAGGTGCCCCTTTAGAAGCCTTGGAAGAAGGCGATTACTTCGTTACGGTTAGCGATTCGCAAGGATGTTCCGGTACGGCCGAAATTTTTGTTATCGAAACGCCCGCGCCAGAGCTTGACCCTATTGATGATGTCATCAGTTGTAATCAATATGAATTGCCAGAGATAATCGGAGCGAATCTAAGTGGATTTTATGGTTATTTTTCTGGTTCGAATCAATCGGGTAATAGTTACGATGAAGGTGATTTGATTTTTGACTCCGGCATCTATTATATTTATGCCGAAGACCCAACAGGGAATTGTTTTGATGAAATCAGTTTTGAAATTATTATCAATGATCCACCTGATATTGATCCACAAGCAGATGTTACGGAATGTGGAGAATATTTGTTAGAAGAAATCACAGGAATAGGATTAACTGGAGCAGAAGCTTATTATACAGAACAGGATGGACAGGGCGATATTTATTTTCAGGGAGACCCCATAACCAGTTCCACAACATTATATTTATACGACAACAACGAGGATGACGGATCTGGAACATGTTTTGACGAAGAGACACTTAACATTACAATCACATCAGGTCCCGCTATTGACATCCCAGAATCTGTTATTGCCTGCGAATCTTATATCCTTCCAGAAATAACAGGAGAAGACCTTTCTGGATTACAAGCTTACTATACCGACTCGGGCGGAACAGGTGACGAATACTTGCCAGGAGATGAAATTTTTGAAACCATGACACTTTACATCTATGATGATGATGGCACGGGATTGTGCACTGGAGAAGAAATTTTTGACATCATTATTATTCCGCCCCCTAGCTTGTCTCCTCTAGAAAATGTATCCGAATGTGAGTTTTACACTTTACCTGATATTGAAGGAGATGACCTCACAGGAGACGAACTATATTACACCGAAAGTGGTGGCAATGGGGATATCTATCTCCCCGGGGATGAAATCTTCGAAAGTATCACACTCTATGCTTATGATCTCTACGATGATGGTAATAATATATGTAGCGATGAAGTGTCTTTTGAGATTACCATCTCTCCCCTGCCATTCTTATATCCACCAGCTGATGCAGAAGCTTGCTCCTTATATGTTTTACCAGAAATTACCGGAGAAGTTTTTGCCGGAAATGAAGCTTATTATGATGATAATAATGGAGAAGGAACACAATATCAAGCAGGAGATACGATCACAGAATCTACAACTTTATATCTTTATGGAGGAACAGAATCTTGCTATGAAGAATTTGAATTTGATATTGTTATAGAACCTATTCCTCAATTAGACAACCCCGGGGATCAGGAAGCATGCGATAATTATATTCTTCCGGAAATAACGGGCACTGATTTAACGGGTTCAGAAATTTATCTTACTGGCCCAAGTGGAACAGGTGATATATTATTACCCGGAGATGAAGTTACAGCATCTGGTATCATCTATATTTTTACTGACCATCCCGTACCAGCTTGCAACAATGAAATCTCGTTTCAAGTAACCATCGCTGAACCAATGGTATTAGAGTGCAGTCAAATTACTGAAGCATCTGGACCAACGACCACAGATGGCGAAGCATCTATCAGTGTTACCGGAGGAACAGCACCTTTTACTTTTGAATGGGATGGGCCAAGCACTGGATCGGAGCTAAACCCAATTTCCAACAATACAATCACAAATCTTCCTTCTGGAGATTATACGGTTACGGTTACTGATGACAACAATTGCACACAAAGCTGTACGTTCACAATTACAGATCCGGGATGCAATATCGCATTAGAAATAACCAATCCTAATCCTATAAGTTGTTTCAGTGAATGTGATGGTACCCTATTACTTTCTGTTGCCGATGCAACCGGAGATTTAAGCTATATTTGGGAGCCACCTTTGGGCAACACAAATAACCCACAAAATCTCTGTACTGGAATTTACGCTGTAACCGTAGAAGACGCTGCCGGCTGTTTGGCCAACACTTCTTTCGAGGTCATGGAGCCACCTTCATTAAGTTTAAACTGTATTGTACTAAATGATGTAACAACTGTAAATGGCTCCGATGGAGAAATTGAATTAATCTTCAATGGAGGAACAGCACCTTATACACTTGATTTAGATGGTACATTTTCTGCAAGCTTAACTGATCTTAACCCAGGAACAGAAACTATCAATAGTTTACCCGAAGGGGATTACAACATTACAATTACAGATAGCAATGATTGCTCACAAACATGCAACCTGAATATTGATAGTCCTACCTGTGATATACAATTAGATTTAAACATTTCTAATCCTATTTTATGCAATGCTGACTGTAACGCATCCCTTGATTTGCAAGTCTCAAATGCTGGTTCAAGTTTAACTTTTTCTTGGGACGATGCTACCATAGGTAACATTGAAGATCCGACAGGCCTCTGTGCTGGAAATTATTCTGTAACAGTTTCTGATAACATCGGATGTACAGCTAATATTGACATTACAATTACAGAACCCGAACCGCTCGCCATCAGCTGTTCCGTTACCGGCGACGCTACCGCCATCG
>JAHDGC010000920.1 GCA_020627865.1 Saprospiraceae bacterium
GAAAGGGAAATCGCCAGTTTTTGGGATTGTAATCCTTATGTTATGAATGTGGCGGGGCATGTGATGCATGCGACTAAGAAAATTACTCCGGGCGGACATTGGATGGGGATTGCAGGAATTGCATGCGAAAAATCGAACGCAGATTACTTGAAAAGCTGCGAGACTTATGTTATGGTTGCTTTAGCCCTTGCGGATGGGTTTATTAGTTGCTGGGATGAGAAATACCGGAGCAACATCATCCGGCCAGAAACCTTAATCAATGAACATATTGACGCAGAATGGATGCCTTTATTGCAAACGCCACCTTTTCCAGAATATACTAGTGGGCATAGTGTTATTTCTACGGCTGCTGCGGTGGCCTTGACGCATTTGTATGGGGAAGAATTTTCGTTTCGAGATGATACAGAGTTGCAGTACGGTTTGCCTGTTCGAGCGTTCGGTTCCTTTTATGAGGCTTCGGCAGAGGCTGCTATCTCTCGCTTGTATGGGGGGATTCATTATCGGCCTGCGATTGAGCATGGGGTGAGGCAGGGGCGTGCGTTGGGAGTTTTTGTGATGGATAAAATTAAGACAAAATAAGCATTATTTAACATAATCATGATTATATTAACAATTTGTACACGTGTTTTTGATTTATGTTACTCATGTTTTTTTTGGTTCATACAAAACGACTATTAATAATATTTTCCTTTAGCCATTAAGAAATTAAGAAACAACTTGTTGCTTCTTTCTTAATGACCTTAATTCCTTAATGGTTCCTAATATTACATGTTTAATAAGTCGTTTAATATATTTTATTCAAACCATTCTGTCACATCATTATTCTTCACAACAAGAATTTTAATATCTTGATCTCTGTTATTTTTTGTCAAATGCAAATCTCTAACTTCTCCTTTGGTTTGAAAACCACTTTTTGAAAATGGTACGACCTCAAAATGCCCTTGTCCATTACCCAAAAGCAGATGACCAAAACTGGCATCATTTCTTGGAGTTTCTACCTCTGAATTAAAAAAACTTTCCCTTATTTCTTTTTTGTTAAAACGTTTACATAGATTTGAATATCATTTCTCTTTTTTAACCTTTAATTTGTATTACATATGAAAACCTACTTAAGAAAAAGCCGCTCGGTGCATCTAGTTTCTTTCTAGAAGATGGTGCATTTTTACGTTTGAACAACTTGACCCTTGGATATAGTTTGCCGGTAAGCAAAACGACTTGGATGTCAAAAGCGAGAGTCTATGTAACTGGGCAAAACTTATTCGTGCTAACGGATTATACGGGCTTTGATCCTGAAGTAAATACACCTTTGGCTTTTGGTGGAAACTTGTCTTATGGAATTGACTTTGCCGCATATCCGAGGGCAAGAACTTTTTTGGTAGGTGTGAATATTGATTTTGATTAGTAAACCTTATCCAGAATCATTTAGAATCTTAAAAAATAAATAAAATGAAAAATAAATTTTTGCTACTGGCTTTATTGTTCCTCATCGGGGGATGTGCAGATTTAGAAGAAGAAGTTTTTGATGAGGTTCAAGTTAGCGATGTAGAACAATTGTTGGAAAACCCAAGTCCCGATTTTTTGGATAATTTTGTGGCATCTGCATATGCCGAATTGATTCCTAATTTTACGGAACGGAATTATTTTAATTTACAAGAATCCACTTCTGATCTTTCCATGACCCCTACCCGATTTTGGTTGGATCCTGCTAGCAGTGATTGGTTTGATGGTGGCCGTTATGTTGCTTTGCATCAACATGAATGGGATGCTTCTGAAAGAACGGTGAACGATGTGTGGCGATTGTTGCAAGGGGGTATTGCTGCCTGTTTGGAAATTTTGGATGCTTTCGATACGCCGAAGGCATTGAGCAATCCCGACTTGGCGCCCAGAAGAGCGGAGGTGCAAGGATTGTTGGCTTTTTACATGTGGGCGATTTTTGACCTCTATGCCCAGGTGCCTTACATTGATCTGGTTTCTGGGGAAAACACGGTTTTGACAGACGATAAGGCCGTTACAGAAATTGCTGCTTTACTCAACGAAGCGATGCCGAATTTAAGGGGAAAGGCTGATGCAAATGCTGGCCATCTTTTTTCCAAAGGTGCTGCGCAAACTTTACTCGCCAGACTCCACTTGAATAGAGCGGTTTATCAAGATCGTTATGGTTCAAGTTTCAATTTCAACAGTGAGGATTTGAATGTTGTGATTTCCTCGACTACCGATTTAATTGATAATGGGGGGTATTTTTTAGCAACGGATTATTTTAGATTATTTGATGGCGATAGTGATGGTAATTCCGCGACAGATGAATTAATCTTTACGGTAAATTGCGAAGCAGGGCAAACCTGTAACAGAGCATTTACGGCAATGGTGATGAGTCAAGGACAATTCGCTGCGGATGCCGGAAGCTTCAGGGGATGGAATGGATTCTGTACCCTTCCTGAGTTCGTTGATTCTTGGGATGCCGATGATCCTCGGTATTTTGAGGAAAATTATCCGAACCAACCCGGAACGATTGATCCTGCAGACTATAAGTTGAACAGAGGCGTTCAAGTTGGTGTTCAACACGGCCCTGTTCCTGTCGATGCAGATGGCGTTCCAACTGAAGGGGGGACTTTCAAAAGAGATGGTAATGGCATGTTGATCATAGAAGAATTGAAAAACTTTATGCGAGACAATCAGGTTGTTGATTACTCGAAAGAGGTC
>JAHDGC010000921.1 GCA_020627865.1 Saprospiraceae bacterium
CTGATGGTTGGGCGATTTCTAGGAGCAGCAGTGTTGCAAAAGGTAAAATCACAATCCTTATTGGCAGGTATGTCCGTATTGGCCATTTTATTATTAATTATTGGAATAACAACATCCGGCTGGCTAGCGGCTTGGGCAATTATATTGGTCGGTTTTTGCAATGCCATCATGTGGAGTAATATTTTCACCTTGGCCATAGATGGATTGGGCGTACTCACCAGTAAAGGTTCAGGCCTGTTGGTGATGGCTATCGTCGGTGGAGCATTTATCCCCTTGTTACATGGTTTTCTCGCGGACAATATTGGATTACAACCCAGTTATGCCATTGCGATTTTTTGTTATGCTTATATTTTGTTTTATGGGCTGAAAGGGTATGCTGTCGGAAAGTAAAATCTGCAAATCAAATAAAATTTTGGATAGTTCTCCTTTAGGGGCAGGGGTGAGTAGAGCAAAATTTTTCTTTATATCTTCCCCTTCATTCTTTTATACTCCGAAGTCTTCCGGTCTTTTCCACTACACCGCAACTCCTTTGCTTTAGACTCAATCTCGCCAACACGGTTCGTCGGATTAGGATGCGTACTTAGAAACTCCGGAGAACGTTGCCCTTGCATTTTTTTGAAAAAGCCAGCTGCTCCGGAAGCATTATAACCCGTTGGACACAAGTAAATCACGGAGTACTCATCCGATTCTGACTCATGTGCCCGACTGAATTTCAAGTTAATCAATCCAGAGACGACCTGTTCTACAGCCTCTTTTTTACCTAAAACGGCTTGCGCCAAAATAGAAACCCCATACATCTTTGTCATCTGGCGCGTAGAGTGTCGTAAGTCGGCATGGGCTATTTCATGTCCCATCACTCCAGCAAGTTGATCTTCAGAATCCAAAAACTTAATCAACCCAGTATACACATAGATGTAACCACCCGGTGTTGCAAAAGCATTCAAGGTTTCATCATCATCAATAATTTTTACCTCCCACGCAAACTGATTCCGATATTTTACCTTCCCAGAATCCAGAATCCGTTTGGTGATTCTCCTGATATACCTATAAATTTCTTCATTGCCTCGCTCTTTCAGGATGGGAAACTCTTGCGGGCTGCTTTCAATTTGTTTGCTGACCTGAAGTCCCAGCTTAATGTCTTCACTTACGGGAAATAAGTTGAAATTATTAATAGCCTTCTTAACACTACAAGAATGGATAGAAACTATAGAAATGGCAATGGCCAGAAGAATAAGGTTGCTCGTTTTTTTCAGCATATACCAACAGGGTTGTACGGGCGTAATGCTTACGCCCCTATTCATTATTATAACAAAAAAATGTATTCAAGGGATAGCTATTTAATCATAACGCAAAAATAAAAACTCTTTGCGTTAAAATGCTGTTAAAAGTTAAGTATTTTAAATAAAAATATGTGTTTGATTGGCATTTTGAATTTATCTAAACGCTCTATTCTTTGCTCTCTACGTCTTTCTACAACACAGCCCCCAACCCAAGCCCGATATATTCTGCATTAAACAAATGAGACTTTAACATCAAGGTCAGAAAGAATTTCGTTTTGGGTTTACCAATAGGAGGTAAAAAATACCGAGTAGAAAGTTTGGTGTAATAAGGCAAGGGCAGGAGGTAGGCGTTTTGACTCAAATAATAACCAGCTTCCAGCAAAAGTCCCCATTGTCCAAATAAAAATTCATCCCCAACGAATACCGATAACCTTCGTGCTCTTTTCAGTCCTTCATCATCATTTTCAAAGGCAAAAACATGGCGACCAAAATCGTATACAGCGCGATCAAATTCAAAGGCCATCCCGAGATGGAGACGATTTATTTTATTGAGGTAAAAGTTGCCGGCCAGAGAACTGATATAGAAAGGATATTTTGGTCCACCGGCAATTTGACTTTCTGTAAAAGCCATCCCCAAATGCATCGACAAACCCAGTTTTTTCTTCCCCTTCTTACTTTCATTATGCAAAACATAGTCCTCGGCCTTTAAGGGATGTGGGATATAATTTACCCCAAGGGAAATAGCCGGAATATTAACGCCAAAATTAGGAAGACTAGCCGAACCATTTGAAAAGTGAGTGAAGGCACCATCCGTAACAATCCGAAAATGTTTTGTTACTTTAAATCCCATACCCAGCTTAAAAACGACAGTATTATTGATGTTGGAACCGATAGCATTATACTCCGGGTTTTCTACAATATCATATTTTTGACTAAGAAAGGCTAGTCCTGTTCCTACTAAAAAATGTGCATCAAACCATTTTTTTTTGGTAATAAAAACTGTCAGGTTCGGCACGAAGGAAACAGCATTACCCAATAAATCCGGCTCGCCAAATTGGAAATAACTAAAAGAAATGCCAAGCAGTGGATAACCTTGCAACTCTTGCCAAGGTCGTTTCCCCCAAGTTTGAAATTTAAAATTGAGATCTACCCCAGGGCTTAAAGAAGGGACTTCAAAGGTAAGCTTCGGGGTGTGTTTGATGATTTGTCCGAAATGTATGCTGCTTTCTATAGATAGGCCTTTTGGCCATTTGGGTTGGGCGGATTGACTGTTTATAGATAGCGGGATAAGTAAGGATAGCGCGAAAAAACAGATGAAGGCAATTTTAATGTTTATAGTATTTTCGGGTGTATGTTGTTGCATGGTGGTTCTATTTCCTGATAATATATCCGCCAATATCAGGATTTATTTCTGTA
>JAHDGC010000051.1:0-5867 GCA_020627865.1 Saprospiraceae bacterium
ATTGACGTACTTATTTTTGAAAAGATTCCCCCTGACCATAAAATGCAAAGGCCTGGGCAAGATACAGGCTAGTAGACAAGGTTCGAGAAAAGCTGTCGGGTGATTGCAGACAAAGATGACGGGCTTATCCAGCGGAATATTATCCACATTACCGATGTAGATTTTTCTAAAAAAAACTTTAAGCGTTAATGTTGCTATTGGTCTTACTATGAAGTAAAGCATGGGGCAAATATAGGAAAGAATTTGGTTCTTTGACAATTTTCGTAAATGTCTGAACTATGACCTGCCTGCGATTCCTTGGAAGGCAGGTTTTTATGATTAATTGATTGCCATGATTTCTCGTCGGTCAATTTTCAATTGACCTCTAAAGGCAATGATTTATGTTGTATAGTTTGAAAAAAAACAGGTAACGCACTGAATGCATTACCTGTTGTATTAGTCTTTATTCACAATCTTAAAACGTTACCAAGCAGACTTCACAATCTTAAGGGGAACCCCAACTTTGTTATCCGCCTTAAGCTGCACAAAATAGATTCCATTAGTCAACTGCTCTGCAATACGCACATTGCCTTTACCATCGGCTAGTTTGATGACCTGAATACATTCTCCCAATACATTGTAGATATGCAGATCGGCAGAGGTAAATCCTTTCGTTATTTCATACACAATATTAACACCATTAGAAAATGGATTCGGTGCAGCGGTTAATAGTAAACCATTTTCAGAAAAATCCTCGACCCCACTAGCATCAAAATCCGTAACCCGAAATGCATCTATAGCTGCCTCGACCAAATGCCCAGAACCTTGTAGGTCACTTGCAATGAAAGAAACCTGCATATTATCCGTTATATCTATAACATCTGACAAAAAGAACTCATCAGATTCAAACCAGTCAGAGATAGAAACATTATAAGTAGCAATGGTAATTTCTGCTTCCCCATTGCTCACCACTACCGTGAGTGCATCATTTGGAGGCTCACTATTACCGCCGCCGCCATCATTAAAAAACCAGTAGCTAAAGCTCAAAACCGGTGTATTATAATCACTCAAATCCATAACAGGAGACGTCAATATTGTCATACCATTATCCACATCATCATCTCCGGCACCGCCGCCGCCATTTCCAGTCACGAAACATAGATTACCGGTATCATCTGATACATCAAAATCAGGATTGCACTGGTCTCCATTATATGTTGTGCCATCCGGTTCTCCCCGCTCCCAGATGCCTCTAGCCGCATCACCAGAAACCGTCCATCCATAATCTATGGCAAAATCATCTTCATAACCCGGATATAATTCAATATTTTGACCACTTAGAGGGGCAGTTACATCAATAGATGTTGAACCGTAGCCATAACCCCAGATACCAGCTGCTACCTCAAAAGAACCTTCAAAAATACTAAACGTAAAATTTCCATCCGCTCCGGCAGTATACCCCTGCACATCCCCTTCTCCTATAACAGTTATTGCTGCAAATGGAATTGGCTCTCCGGTTACGGCATCTGTTACACTACCCGAAACACTATACATTGCTAAAGGTTCCAGCATAACATCTTGGATATTAAGCCCCCCATTTTCAAAGGTCGTTACAATCGTTTGCGCAACATAACCCGGGCTGGAGTAAGTCACCTCAAATGTTCCCGGAATGGCAAGCCCAGTAGCATAATCGCCATTACCTTCAACACCGACATCATATAATTCCGTTGTAGCAATTTCAATATTTACATTACTGATTCCTAAACCTGTACTAGCATCCGTAACCGCCCCCTCAAGGTGACATGCCCGAACGTAATTGGGTTCCAGAACATACAGCCCATTGCCAATATCAGAAATAAGGATTAGACCAGAAGGCAAGAATGGGTAAGCGCCCCATGCTCCACTGAATCCGGTACTTGCTGGAATGTAGGTATCAAAATTGCCAACCAAAACCAGATTATCCGGACGAGAAGCATCCACCACAATACAACCATCGGTATAGTATGAAATAATCAGATAATCGTTCCAAACGTGTACATTATGTGGGATAACACCTTCGCCCAATGTTTCCAGTGGTCTGAATTGATCCAATTCTACAATATCGGTCGGGTCAGAAATATCATAAGAAGCGACGGGCGCATTGCCGGTTTCATCCGTCGTAAAGATATAATTACCATCATCAGACAACCAAGTATTGTGGGTAAACTCCGCAGGGGTCACCTGGCTTCCTAAGAACTGAACATTTGATTTATCGCTAACATCATAGATGGCAAAAACACCCGCATAAATTTCAGAAGCATACATCAAGTTATCCCGTGTATAGACATCGTGTGCATAAATCGAAGGCGCAAAACCAGCAAAGATGGGTGTTCCCGGTTCAGAAAAACAATCTATAAAAACCATTCCACCGTTGTTAGCACCGCAACCAGCTAAGTACGCATATCCATGTTCATCAATATAAATATTATGACAACTTCCAATACCACCACCAGGGACATCTGTCCAATTATAATAAGGTGCACTATTGGGCAAATCACTCAAATCTATGACCAACAAACCATCTCCGCAAGCATCGCAGGTGACATAGGCTGTCTCTCCCCAAGTTTTCAAATCTCGCCATGTGGTACTACTCCCCGGTATATTCGCCACCTCAACAGGATTCGCTGGATCTGCCAAACTAACAATAGAAACCCCATTTCGTAAACCGACCAAGGCATACTCGGTTCCGTCGGGAGCAACATAGCCCCAAATGTCATTCAGGTCAGTATTATAGGAAACATCAGAAATATAGCTTACATTAAGTTGCGCCTGTGCCACAAGGCAAATGAACAAGCCCATGAACAGCAATAGCAGTTTTTTCATTTAAATGAGATTCTGTGAAATACAAAGATCAAACAGGGAAACATCTACAGATAGGGACGGGAAACCTGTAATGCCAGAACGGGTTCGTTTTGCATCTCTGATTATACAATATTTTTAAAAATCAGCTAAAGATAATATTTATTACAATAGCAGACACCATTTACCTTCTCGGTATTATCGCCATTGTCAGCCTACTTGCACAAATTAACTGTTTTTCCTCATCTTTGATCTCAATATTCCACACATGGATGGTTCTACCGAGCTTCACAGGCCTACAAGTGCCATAAACAAAGCCTCCCCTGATACCACGCAGATGATTGGCATTGATCTCAAGGCCAACCGCATTAAATTTGGACACATCTATACACATGGTTGAGGCTACAGAACCAATCGTTTCCGCAAGACTAACGGAAGCACCTCCATGCAGCAGGCCAAGTGGCTGGAAAGTTCGCTTGTCTACAGGCATTCGGGCAGTTAAGGACTCCTCATCGAAATCAATGAATTCGATGCCCAGGTTTTCCACTAATGTGCCAGGCGACATGGCATTTAGCCCCTCTAAAGAAATTGTTGTTTTCCAAATCATTTTTTTATTAATTTTGATGTCATTTATAACGGGAAATCATAAGAAAAAAATTATTATCATGAAAATTTATCATAATCCTAGGTGTACGAAAAGCAGGGAGACTTTAGCCTTGCTTACAGAAAATGGCATCGAGCCGGAAATTGTTTTATACCTTACTAACACGCTTACTTCAAAAGAGTTGAAAAGCTTGTTGAAAAAATTGGGGCTTAAAGCCGAACAAATTGTGCGGAAAACCGAAGCCGTTTATAAAGAAAATTACAAAAGTAAAAAACTTACAGAAACGGAATGGCTTGCAGCAATGGTGGAGCATCCTAAACTTATACAAAGACCCATTGTTGTAAAAGGTGACAAGGCCGTTTTGGGTAGACCACCGGAAAATGTATTGGAGTTGATTTGAACCTATGATTTTACCATCCCGATATGCCACATGCCATCTTCTCTGTATTTTTTTCCAACAGGGGAAAAGCCGAGGGATTCGTAAAATTGTTGGAGTTGGAGCTGTGCGGAAATTTTGATGGGGCTTTCGCCATAAACATCATACAACCTTTCTATACATTCTTCCATCAATTCCCTGCCAATTCCCTTGCCCCGAATAAACTCCGCTGTAATGACACGGCCAATACTCGGGTATGCTTCATAACGGGTTGCTGTTGGCAAAATCCGAGCATAGGCAACGAGACGATTTGCCTTATCAAAGCCCATAAGATGATGGCCTTTTTGATCGAGGTTATCCGCATCGACATAGGCACATTTTTGCTCTACAACAAACACCTCCTGCCGCAAGACCATAATCGCATAAAGTTCATCGTGGCTTAGTTTGTAAAAAGGTTTACAGCTATACTGAATCATTCCGTTACTTTTGACCCATCTTTGATTTATAAGAAAGGGCAAAGAAAATAAAAATTTGAGAAATAGGCCGATTTCCGATCCTATTTTCATAAAACAATTTTATCTTTTGATACGTTAAAAATAAAAATGTAAATTTGAATAAATCAGGCATATGAAATCGTTGAAATTGTTATCACTTGCAGCATTTTTATTTTTACTCAGCGCTTCCTGTGTTGATAATGAGCCTGTTATCCAATCCCAAATCTGCTTTACAACCTACCACCACGAACGGGTTATCCCCCATACTAAAGTTTATGTAAAATACTATGCAGAGAGATTTCCCGGCTATGATGATCGCTCCGTTTATGATACGCATTTTGATACCGATGGCAGCGGGCAGGTCTGCATGGTCGATGTTCCGATCGGCATCCATTGGTTTGCTTGCTTTGGTGTAGATAGTTTGATTGGGGAAGACGTTTTCGGGAGTCGCCGCATCAATGTTCCTTCATCCGCTTATCAATTAGATACGATTATTTATGTGAGCGAATGATATGGGGAGGCAAAATTTACAACATAAAAACATCAATTTTCCCTTCAATTGTATTAGATTTGTTTAGAAGCTGTAAAATTAGTTCAAAGCCACTGATTAGCTTAAAGTTAACCAGTAGCTTTGATACCGACTACACCTAACACATATGAAATTTAAAAATATCCTCTGGGATTGGAATGGTACCTTACTGAATGATGTTGACATCTGTGTCGAGATTGTCAACGGACTTTTAGAAGCGCATGGCTCTGACACCTTTCATAAGATACATTACAAATCTATTTTCGGGTTTCCCGTCAGTCAATATTATGAAAAAGCAGGTTTTGATTTTAGCAAAGAATCTTTTGATAGCCTTGCCGTAAAGTTTATTGACTCCTACAACGATGCCGTGATGAATTGTCAACTGCACGCCAATGCACAGGATACCTTGCAGGAATTACATAAAAAAGGCGGTCAACAATTTATCCTGACCGCAGCATACAAAGAAAGCGTAATTGAATTGTTGAGTCATTATAACATAGATCATTTTTTTCGTGATATTGCAGGTTTGGACAATATCAAAGCAGAGAGTAAAGTTGACAAAGGGATTAATATGATGAAGCAACACCAACTGATACCACAACAAACCTTGATGATCGGTGATACTTTACACGATTTTGAAGTAGCCAAAGCAATGGGGGTTTCCTGTGTTTTGGTCGCTGACGGACACCAATCAGAAGAACGGTTAAAATCTGGCGTCGGAGCAGCCAATGTTATCACGCAACTGTCCGCGCTCAATAACTGGCTCTATTCCTAAATCTAAAAAGTAAATGATAAAATACCTTGACATAGCGGCGGAATATCGAGAAGCATTTTATGATGACCTTCGCATGCGCAACCTTGCCAGCGTACGGATATTATCCATGATAAGTGTCGGCTTCTTTTTTGCGAGTATGTTGTTGGATTATTTTCGATACAAAGATGGCTTGATGGATGAAAACCCTATTTACAATGTCCTTGCAGCCAATCATGTGATGTTTGCCTTAATGGCCATTCCTTTGTACATTATTCACAAAAATAAAAAACAAA
>JAHDGC010000051.1:5877-16931 GCA_020627865.1 Saprospiraceae bacterium
TCAGGAAGGCACATTTGAATCGAGCAATGAAATTATTTCTGGAACTGTCGTAACTTTAAGTTTCACATTATTATTCATGGCCATCTTAACCTTACAAGATCGAGGAGAACTTACCCTTTACGCCGTTTATATTTTCATCAACAACTTTATCATTCTTTTCAGCCATCGCATGCTGGTATTATTCAATACCTTGAGTTTACTTTTTATTAGCATGGCCATCTTCTATATTTTTCAAGGCGACCATGTAAGTATTTTGTTAAAAATATTCATGTCTATTGGCATCAGTTTGCCTGCTTTTCTCATTGCCACCATCCGATACAATGAAAGAGTAATGCAATTTACAACGGAACGAAAACTAGAAGAAAAGAACCTTGAAAGCGAAAACCAAAAGGAAGCCATAGAAAGACTCTTACTGAATATTTTGCCAGAAAGCATTGCTGGGGAATTACAGGAGAATGGCAAAGTTACCCCGAAGCATTTCCAGAATGTGAGTATCATGTTTGCAGATTTTGCAGGATTTACATCCAAGACGCAATCCATGCCACCTCAAAAGATTGTGGAGGAGTTGAATTATTATTTTAGCCATTTTGATGACATTGTCAAAAAACATCAACTGGAAAAAATCAAAACCATCGGGGATGGGTACATGGTTGTTGGCGGCATGAATAAAGAGCAAGGGCATTGCATCCGCATGGTAAAGGCAGCAGAAGAAATGTTGACTTTTGTAGAAAAAGTAAAAACAGAACGGAAAGCCTGCCTGCGTGTTCAGCAGGAACAGACAGGGCAAAATGGAGATTTTTTCGATCTACGGGTTGGTATTCATTGCGGCCCTGTCGTTGGTGGCGTAGTCGGAAAAAGTAAATTCTCTTTTGACATCTGGGGCAGTACGGTTAATATTGCGGCAAGGATGGAAGAAGTTGGCGAAGCAGGACGGATCAACTTATCTTCGGCGGCATATGAAGCCTGTGGCATGCGGGCTATTTTTAGAGGAAAGATTGATGCCAAAGGCTTAGGAAAAATTCCGATGTATTTTATTTCGGATGAACCCGGTAGCCAGAACCCGGATGAGAAAAAACAGCGGGGTAAGCAACGGAGTAAGTTGCGGTTACGGAATTACTAGAAGCTGAAGAAAAATTTCGCCCGACACGCTCAATCATCCATGCAAAAAATATGAAACTTTGTCAAATTTCGTGAAAGTCTGAACCATGACCTGCCTGCGTGACCGCTAGGACAGGCAAGTTCTCTTGATTAGCTGATTTCCTTAATTTTGTCGGCCAAGATTTTATCTAAGAACTAAAATGTTACAAACAATGAAAAAGAAATCACGAGATTATATAAAATATTTCCTCTGGTTCATGGGTATTGGATTTATTTTTTTGAATATTTTAATCTACAACCATACCTATAACTTCACCCATTTTGCAACAGAAAATACAGGGGCAAGAAAAAAAACAAAACCGGAACAACTTTCCTTTATCGAAAAAGCAAAGCTTGCCTTTACTGGCGTACAGCTTTCCAAACCCGTAAATTATCTGAAGCCAGATGTTCCTTACGAAACCATAAAAATTAGTGCTGATGAAATGCTCGAAGCTTGGTGGATGCCTGTAGATTCAGCCGTCGGAACCGTACTCTTTTTTCATGGATATACGGCCTGTAAATCAAGCCAAGTAAAACCTGCCGAAGTGTTGCATGGTTTGGGTTTTAATACCATGCTGATAGACTTCCGGGGTTCTGGTGGTTCAACCGGATATGAAACTACAATCGGTTTCAAAGAAGCCAAAGATGTTTGGGCCAGTTACCAAAAAGCAAAGGAAAAATCAGGAGACTTGCCCCTTGTTATTCTGGGCAATTCGATGGGAGCTGCGGCTTTGATGAAGGCGATGCAGGACTTCCCGATTGAAGCCGACGGCCTTATTCTTGAAAGCCCCTTCGGCTCGATGTATGATGCCTTGGCCAGCCGGTTTCGGGCAATGGGTGCCCCACCCTTTCCGCTGGCACATTTGTTGATGTTGCATGGCAGTTGGCAGGGCAAGTTCAATACGTATACACATAACCCAGCGGATTATGCCAAACATATCCGCATACCGGTTTTGTTGTTTCGGGGCGACAAAGACAATCGAGTTTCTGTTGCAGAAATCACGGCGGTTTTTGAAAATCTTGCTGGTGAAAAAAAGTTAGTAGCCTTGCCCGACACGGGACATGAAAATTATTTTAATCATGATAAAGAGACGTGGGTTCGTAGTGTTACAGCATGGTTGGAGCAGCTTTTGCAGTAGTAAGGGAATTGGAAAATAAAAATCAAATCATGCATTTAAAAAATAGTTTTTTCTGTTTTCTCCTTGTACTCTTTTCTTGTGGCACCAAGAAAATCGTCGTCGCACCACCGCCCACTACGAACGTGTGGCAATCCCTAGAAGATCAGATTAATCGTTTTATTGGCTGCCTCAATGAGCGGGATTTTGATTGTGTCGCTGCCTGCTATGCCGAAGATTTCGCGAGCTTTAATCCACTGGTTCATTTTGAAACCAAAGCTGCATTGATGGAAAGTATCCGCAAGAATTATACGGAAAACAATTATCGACTGGAAGTGCAAATCGGAGAGGTGGATGCTGGGCAGGAACATGGGCATGCCATACTTCGATGGAAAATGTTTGCTAAAAATGATCGGTTGGAAGAAGAGTTAGTTTATGACAAAATGAACTTTACCGTTTGGAAAAGGACGCCGACGACGGATTGGCAACTGAGCAGAATGCTATTCTTTTTGGTGGAGAAGCAGTAGCGTCGTAATGCTTACGACGTACTTTTAATAATATCCAAAATAAACAGCTACCTCATAAATTTCATCAGCTCCTCCCGTTTGGCTAACATTTCCTTTTTAACAGGATCTTTTAATCGCATAAACCGGAGTTGATTGCGCCATTTCCTAAAATATTCTTCGAAGAAAACAGCGGACATTCCGAGAAACGGCAATAACAAAATACTTTGGTACCACTTCAAAACAGCAACAATATGCAACAATACAATCACAAAAAGACTAAACAGAGAAACAAGTATTGCCAAAGCAGCCAAGCGGACAGATGAGTAGAATTCCATACGTGCTGTCACGTTTTTATCTGCAATATATTTTGCGATATAGAAAGGTATACAGTAAATCACGAAGCCCAAAAGTGCTGGCAAACCTAACAATATGCTTTTGAAAAAGTCTGCGGACAAGATACCTGTATTCAATTTTACGGCAGCATCCGCGATATTATTTGTTTCGATCAGTGTTTGGTAATCAGATATTGCTTTGAATATTTTTGTCTTTTTATCCTCAGGAAGTTCATTCACCTTCCGGCTAATTTTCACCTCATCTTTCATTGGAATTTCGGATGCACTCACTACAGGAAACGAGGAATCTCCACGATCATTCCGCCTCATATCCAGTAAGGTATTTACATACGGAGCGTCTTCATCCAAATTGATATGAACTACTTTCTCCCGAAGTTGTCGAGAAATTTCATCCGTAATTTTTTTTATCGCCCTACGCGAATTGTCTTTTAAATCATCCAGATAATTTCCCAACAAGATGGGTTCTCCAAAATCAACCATAATTTCGGATCGGAATGCAACTGAATCGGTATAGTTTATGCCTACTGGAAGAATGGTAATTTTATCATTTCCAAATTTTTCATAACTTCCAACAGCCATCCTCGCCGTTCCTTTTTGAATGGGATGTAATTTTTTCTCATGCCAAGTTTGCCCTTCCGCCATTATAACAATATGCTTTCCATCTGCTAACATTTTATAACATCGCTCGAAGGTCGCCTCATTTTTCCTTAAACTCTCAAATCCGTCTCGAAAACGAAATATAGGAATCGTTTTGAAGGAGTTCAGGACACGAATGACCATTTTTTTATCGAACAAATCTCCCCTGAGCATAAAGTGTACAATTCGCATTTGGAAAACAGCCATCAACATGGGATCGAGAAATGCTGTAGGGTGATTATAGGCAAAAATAACCGCCCCTTCTTTTGGTATACGATCTTTATTACTTAGGTAAATTTTCCTGAAATAAACTTTAAAAGCCAGATGAATTATAGGCCTGAATATATAGTATAGCATGTTTTCTATTGGCAATTTTATCAAAGACTGCAAGTATAATCATTTTTTGCAGAACGGGACTTTAGAGATAGACTCCGGTGTGTATCAAGAAGCCTTGAAAAAAGCACAGTGAAGCAATCCCTTCGCAATATTATTAACAATAAATTTCAAACAGAAATATTATTCAAGTAAATACTCAAAAAAAACAAAAATTTGTACATTAAAATATTATTGTTATCTTTGCACTAACCTTTTAAGCTGGGTATCGCAGTATAGTAATCAACACAACATTAAAATTATACATTTTTTATTCTCGATACCCAAAGATAGATTTTATGCCAGGGTCATTATATGTTCTCGCTGCTAGAATTGACGCCACCAGCGGGATAAATCCTGCCTGTTTTTACCAGACATCTAAGTAGGTCTCCGGCATCACTTCGATTATCGTCAACACTCAGGAAATTATAAATAGCAAAAGGTCACTGCTTCCTCCTATTCATGGTGGCAGCTAATCTTATTTGGAAGGATTGCACAAGGCGATGCGGGCTCGGTTGCTTTGCGTGATTCGGGGAGTGAAAGGCTCCTTTACACATAACTCTTTCCTGCCTGCGTATTCGCAGGAACAGGCAGGGCCGAAAAGTCGGCAACAGAAGGGTCAAGCTTATGGTTTGACGTTGAGACCTCGAAAAGAGGATTTGGTCTCGTGGCTGCTGGGTGGGTTCCCGCCCTGTAAGGGCGCACCTTGTTGCAAATAAACCAAACTAATATAAAAAATATAAATACAAAAGACCAAAACTCCTAATTTCCTCTCAAAAACACAAAAACTGCCAAAACACAACAAAAAACCACTAAGAATCTTATCCGAAAATTTATAACTTTGCACATGTCTTTAGCAGTTCATTTCATAAGTTTGATAACCTAGTTAGTATCTCCCTGACTTTAATCACACAAAGGCAGGTTCGGCATATTGAGGCCTACCCGCTGTACCGAAGGCAGACAGGGACTAACAACTTATCAACTGGGTACAAATCACAACACTACTGGTTCAAGAATTACAAAAAATAAAAATGAAAAAACGCTTATATCCTTTTTTACTCTCTTGCCTTGTGGGTTTTATGCTGCAAGCCCAAACCATAGGCCTTATCCAAAATACAGAACAATCTTATAATGGCTATACCCTATTTTCATCGGGGAATTCAAAAACTACTTATCTGATTGACAATTGCGGCAATGTCATAAATACTTGGACAAGCGAGTATACCCCAGGTTCTTCTGTATATCTGCTGGAAAATGGGAATCTCCTACATACTGCTCGACTCACCAGCTCCTTCAATGCTGGCGGTACAGGAGGACGGCTTGAACTATTCGATTGGGATGGCGAACTACTTTGGGCTTATAATTATTCTTCCCTTACTTTTCATCAACACCACGATGTGGAACCACTGCCCAACGGCAACATATTATTGCTGGCTTGGGATAATCGTTCCGAGGCAGCAGCGATCCAAGCTGGCAGGGATCCAGAGATGTTAATCGGAGGCCAGATATGGTCTGAAAAAATCGTAGAGTTGAAACCAGTCGGGACAGATGACGCAGTTATAGTATGGGAGTGGTATCTATGGGATCATCTCATCCAAGATTTTGACCCTGAGAAGGACAATTTTGGCATTGTCGACAAACATCCCGAACTCATGGATATTAATTTTGTAGATGGCAATGTGGGTGGTCCGACTACATTTAAAGATTGGATACACTTTAATGCCATTGCTTACAATACGGAGCTTGACCAAATTGCTATAAGCAGCAGGCACCTCAGCGAAATTATGATTATTGATCATAGTACCACAACGGAGGAAGCAGCCTCCCATCAAGGAGGGAATTCTGGGAAAGGCGGGGATTTCCTCTATCGCTGGGGCAACCCAGAATCATATAGGAGGGGAACCGATGACGACCAGTTGTTTTTTGGCCAACATGATGTTCGCTGGATTCCCGAGGGTTATCCGGATGCTGGAAAAATAATGGTTTTTAATAACGGAATTGGAAGACCTGGCCCAGATTATTCTACGGTAGACATTATTGATCCTCCACTAGAAGCAAACGGCAACTATACCATACCCGATGACGGACCAATAGGGCCTGCCGCCTTGAGCTGGACTTACGCCCATACCCCCACGCAAGATATGTACTCCAGCATCATTTCAGGAGCAAGCCGCTTACCCAATGGCAATACCTTAATTTGTGAAGGTCGCGGCGGCCACCTCAGGGAAGTCGATCTGGATGGCAGTCTCGTTTGGGAATATATCGTCCCGACAACTGGTAACATGCCAAACACACAGGGCAATCCACCAGCAGGAAATGAAACGTTCAGAGCAACTCGCTATCCCATAGCTTATCCTGCCTTTGAGGATAAGCAACTTGATCCTGGGCTTCCTATTGAATTCGCCCCCATCAATCAGGATTGTATCATTTATGAAAACACCTCTGATACCAATTATGAAGTCAAAAAGGAGGATATTGTTTTAATGCCCAATCCGTTTGTTAATTATTTCAGGATCAAGAATCCACAGCAAGAGTCCATTGAGATTAAAATTGTCGATGTATCTGGGAGAAAGATTCTAGAGCAAGAAACCAATCTTGAACTGACTACTATATCAACCCATACATGGCCTAATTCTATATATTTTGTTATCATTAACCTATTAGGACTAGAGCAAACTACAACCTATAAAATAATAAAGGGGAATTGATTAGGGAATTATTTTTCATTAAACAGATAAATCCATTTCCACAAAAACAAACGCACAAAAATACTACACTCAAGCCTGACTGCCTGCATTTTGTATGGCAAAATCAAGTAATTTAGGCTCAATTATTTCCATAGCGACAAATTTTACATCACACAACAGAACCTAAAAATTCTGGCATACTTATTGGCTCCAATGTAACGAGTATATTTCTCGCCCTCCCACCTTGTCCCCCGACAATTCTTGAATTCCTAATTAAACAGTGCCATGAAAAATCTAATATTGCTTACGATATTTTGCCTATCATTTACGGATGGATATGCCCAGTTATTCGCCCTTTCTTCTAAGGACAATCACCATAAAGTTTCTCATGATCATGAAGACTATTCTATTGATTTTACTATTGAAGAAAAAGTATATGGCGCGGCAATTCAGTGGCAAAGTAACACGGACAAAGTCAAGAAATTTATTCTGGAAAAGAGTACCAATGGCAGAGAGTTCACCCCATTAAAAACTATAGTTGTCGATGAGCAACAAGTAGCCGAGTTTTATACCACTAAAGATGAGCATATGATTCCCGGAAAAAATTATTACCGGCTAAGCTTAGAAAATAAAACAGGTAAGGTATATCACAGCAAGGTCAAGCAATTACGCTACAAGAAAAATAACTTCTTCGTACATGTTTCTGACAATACGGATGTTCTTGAAATTGCATTGACTAAAAAGGAGAAGGGTTCTATAAGAATATTTGATCAACAATTTGTCTTACTGAGGAGCATCCCATTAAACGGAGATCAAGATACTTTTTCCGTGGACATTAGTGAATTTAAAGATGGGGAATACATTGTTCAAAAGCAGAACAAGGATAGCAATTATATGAAGAGCTTTATGAAATAAAAAACACAAAAAAATAAACCAGATTTGTCATTTATAGTATTTGACAAATCTGGTTTTAAATAATTAAATCAAAGACTGTAATTTCATGGCTACACCCATATCTCCTTTCACTTTTATCTTACCACTCATGAAAGCAGACATCGGGTTAAGGTCTCCACTTACCAAAGCTTTGAAATCGTCATAGGTTACATTAACCATACAATCCGCATCTTTATCATCAGCAGAAACAACATTCGTATCACCCGTTCCATCAATAAAAATCTGCCCATCATCTCCGAAATTAAATTTAAGGGTAGAACCGAGGGGAGAAGCCTCAGCAGCTTTGGCTGCCATCGCGGTAATAGTACTTTCTAAACTCATTTTTATTTCATTTTTAATATCAATAGAATTTAAATCCTGTTTGTGTTTTCCATTTGGGTTTGCTTGGCCATTGGAATTATTACCTGCTCCACCATATCTCACATCGTCAATCACCATTTTAGCAATAATCTCACGCATAATCTCAGATGTTCCACCGCCAATCGTACCGATACGGCTATCCCGAAACATCCGTGCCATTTTGTACTCTTCCATATAACCATAACCGCCAAAAAATTGTAGGCATTGTGTAGCAATTTTCTCGGTTAATTCAGAAGAAAGCAGCTTGGCCATAGAACATTCCTTCACGGCATACTGCCCATCATTATGTAATCGACAACAATGATACACAAAAAATTTGGTAGCTTCAATTTCTGAGGACATTTGTGCGATTCTATGCCGTAAAACTTGGAATTTATTGATCGGACGGCCAAAAGCTTCCCGTTCTGACATATACTGGAGGCTGTACTCCATTGCCGCATCACAACCCGCAACGAAACCAATCGCCCCAATAAGTCGCTCTAGTTGCAAACCACCCATTAGATAATAAAAACCCATGCCTTCCTCTCCTATCAAATTCTCTGCTGGAACTTTTACATTATCAAAACTTAATTCTGCCGTATCCGAAGAATGCCAACCCAATTTTTTCAATTTCCGAGCTTCCACACCGAACGCATCCCGATCTATCACTAACAAGCTCACCCCAGCCGCCCCTTTATCAGGATCTGTCTTGACGACGGCAATAATAAAATCACCATAAACACCATTGGTAATAAAAACCTTGGCCCCATTTACAATATAGTGATCCCCCTGCTTCTTGGCCGTTGTTTTGATATTGGCAACATCTGACCCAGCACCAGGCTCCGTAATGGCAATCGCACAAATATATTCTCCTGCAATAGCCTTGGTCAAGTATTTTTCTTTTAAAAACTCAGAGCCATGCTTCCACAAATATGGAGACGACATATATTGCTGTACGGTCACAGTTGCGGCAAAACCACCGGATAAACATTTCGAGACTTCCTCTACAAAAACGACAGAATACCAAAAATCGGCATCTACCCCACCATATTTTTCCGGATAATTCAGGCCAAGATAACCCATTTCACCGAATTTCTTCCAAATTGCCTTGGGTATCTTTCGCTCTTCTTCCCATTTGTCAATATGAGGACGTACTTCCTTATTTAAAAAGTCTTTTAATCCTTGTCGAAAGATTTCATGTTCTTCCTTGAAATAGTAATTCATTTGTGATGATTTGATTTTGAATTTTGAAGGGAACAAACACTTTACAATTGAACATCGATCGAGTTCCTAGCATACTCGTAAATACTCTTGAAGTTATGCCGTCCTTTTTCCGTGAGATGCGGCAAAACGAGATTCCACATTTCCTGCCGAGCCAGCTCAAAGTCAGCATTTTTATTGTCCAAAATTTCAGCCTGTGCCAACCAGAAAGTCATGACCATCCAAACTGTAT
This sequence comes from Saprospiraceae bacterium, assembly GCA_020627865.1. Lineage (GTDB taxonomy): Bacteria > Bacteroidota > Bacteroidia > Chitinophagales > Saprospiraceae > JAHDGC01. The sequence goes on from JAHDGC010000051.1 coordinate 15,430, forward strand.
GGGCCAGCTTATCATAATAACCCACCACCATTTCCTCTTTCATATTTCCAGACTGGACAGAATAAACAATCATCGCCTTGGTATATTCAATATTTCTACGAATAAACGCACGATGCAATGCCGCGATTTCAGGGTAATTCCTCACGACATGAACCGTATCAAGATATAGAAACTTATATTTTTGGGCAAGATGCAACAACGGGATCACCTGATTATTGATCACTTCAAAAGACGGAATCTCTTCCGCCACTTTAAATATCTCCTTCCGCTCCTCCTCCATATTCTTAAAAGCATCCTTAATCAAGAAATGTTTATTCTTGTAATGATAAGCTAGATTTCCGATACTAATTTCAACTTTTTCCGCAATATCTCTCAGGGTAACATTATTTACACCTTTTGTATTAAACAGTTCTATCGAACATGTCAGAATGCGAGTTTTTGTCTTACTCATAATTATTTATTTCGTAAATGCAAAAAGTCTTTGAGATATTAAAAGTCTTTCTATTTTTGGGCAATCAACTATTATCAGGCTAATTTAGTAAAATTCTTCTTATTTTAGAACAAAAGTTCTAATTTTTTGTTGTCTAAATTTTAAAATTCTATAAAAATAAAGGATTATTTTCAGTATTTATCTTTTTGAATTAGCAAATGCCATTTTTATTATAAATTTAATATAAAAAAAATTTTTAAAACATAAGCTACCATGTATTTTAAAGGAAAAACTGTTTTCATTACCGGAGCAAGTCGAGGAATTGGCAAAGCCATAGGGCTACGATTGGCACGAGAAGGTGCTAACATTGTTATTGCAGCAAAAACAACGACTCCACACCCTAAACTTCCGGGAACAATATACACGGCGGCAGAAGAAATGATCGCTGCCGGAGGGCAAGCACTAGCCGTAGCTGTAGATATACGGGACGAAGTCGTAGTACAACAGGCCGTAGATAAAACCATCGAAACCTTCGGAGGGATAGATATTTTGGTCAATAATGCCAGTGCTATTTCCCTAACAGGAACTTTGGAAACCAGCATGAAACGGTATGATCTCATGCATCATATTAATACCAGAGGGACTTACATGACCAGCAAATTATGCCTACCCCACCTGTTGAAGGCAAAAAACCCACATGTACTGAACTTGTCCCCACCGTTGAACCTCGATAAAAAATGGTTCAAGGGGCATGTTGCCTACACGATGGCTAAATATGGCATGAGTATGTGCGTACTGGGCATGGCAGAAGAGTTTAAGGGGAAAGTTGCTTTTAATGCCCTTTGGCCAAGGACGACGATTGCTACGGCTGCTGTAAAAAACCTGATCGGAGGGGAAGAGCTCATCCAAAAATCCAGAACACCAGACATTATCGCTGATGCCGCTTATTATATTTTGAAAAGAGAAGTCAAAAGTTGTACAGGCAATTTCTTTATAGATGACGAATTACTCGCCAGTGAGGGCATTAATGACCTTAGTGGTTATGCTGTAAATCCAGCAGAGGAATTATTCC
>JAHDGC010000922.1 GCA_020627865.1 Saprospiraceae bacterium
GCTGGATGGGTGAAAATCTTAGGGCTACAGTATTGGCAGATGGCACCCCTATTCAGAGAGTAGATGACCCAAATGAGTGGATAAATCTCACGACGCCAGCATATTGTTGGTATGAAATGGATAGTACAGCTTATGACAACCCATATGGTCGATTATATAATTGGTATGCTGTAGCAAATGATAATATTTGTCCAGATGGTTGGCATATACCTACGGATGCAGAATGGGAGGCCTTAATAATGGAGCTTGATTCATCAGCAAGTGACCTCAGTAACGCTGCTGGAGGAGCAATGAAAGAAGAAGGCACTACCCATTGGCTTACACCTAATACGGGCGCAACCAATAGTAGTGGTATGACGGCTGTACCCAGTGGTAGTCGTAGTGGAAGTAATGGGAGCTTTTCTGGTCTAGGCACAAATCTTTGTTGGTGGACTAACGGTACGGTTTCAGATAACACTAAGGCACCAGGGAGACAGCTAGATTACAACTCTAGTAAACTATCGGAGCACACTTCTAATAAAAATTCAGGTTTTAGCGTCCGGTGCATTAAAGATCAATGACTTTCAACATTTACTTGTGTCAAAATACAATGTTTAAGATTACTGAAATGAAAGTTTCAAATGAAAAAGACTTTGCTGTACATTTTGCATAGCAGAGTCTTATTTTTAATAAATTCGAGCCTTGTTCCTAAACTCCCCCTGAATCCAAACTTTTTATTTTTTAAATAAAGTTCTAAGACAAATATGAACAATAAAATTACATTTCAAGATAGCTTCTCATCTAACCTAAATTATAGCATTAAGTATTATTTGGAAAAATATTGTTTCTCAAAATGGATTTACACTTTGCTGTTTTTTAGCCTAACTTATACAACAATAAACGCACAAATAGCAGGTTCTTCTTGTGAGAATCCTATCGGGATTGGGGGGCTACCTTATGTTTCACAAACTTTTACAAATTTCTCAGGAAATAATTATCAGGATGCCGGAGCCAATTGTATTGCAAATACATTAAATGGAAATGACATTGTTTATTTATATACCCCGGCAGAGAACCAACATCTTGATATTGAGTTAGCGAATCCTTCTGCTGCTAATTCCACAGTTCTCGTATTTGAAAGTTGCTCTGATATTGGGGTGTTTTGTCTGGATGCTTCCTACAATCCAACATCTTCCACTCATGGAATATACGGGCTAGAGGTTTATGCTGGAGGTTCTTACTATATTTTAGTCTCTAATACTGATCCCATTAGTTTCTCATATACTCTGAATCTTGCTACTGGAGAATCTACGGATTGTATAGGGAGTATCACGTTAAATAATTTCGCGGAAGAGCAAGCTACTATAAATGTAGTAAGCACTATCAATTCATCGGTCGCGATTCCTGATGGGAGTAATGTTATATATGAAGCTGGAGTATCCGTATCTCTCGAACCCGGGTTTTCTACAGGAACAGCTACTGAATTTTGTGCTGGAATTAATGCATGTAGCGATGAAAATCCAATCTTTTTTGCCACGCTTTCTGGCTTAGTTACGGATGAATCAGGCGTTGGAATAAGAGGTGCAACAGTTGCTATTGATGGATTAAACAATACTTACATTACGGATATGAATGGCTTTTTCTGGATCACCGAAGCCCTAGATACCGAAGATATCTATATTGCAGTTGAGAAGAATGGTTATCTCTCTGGTTCAAGATATTATAACCATTTAGGGGGAACGGGTTTTGTCGAAGTAAGATTGATCTCTGCTAAGCCTATAGGTACAGTATCATCTGCTACAGGAGGTACATTAGCCTTGAGTGATGGTGCTTCTATTTCTTTTCCAGCAAATAGTGTAGAACTTGAAGGAGGCGGAAACTATACTGGAAATATTAACATAACTGCAAGATTTATAAACCCCGAGACCATTGATTTCGGTGTTTTAATGCCCGGAGACCTCAGGGCTATGGACGAGAACAATGCTATGGTAACATTGGCCAGTGTAGGGATGATGCTTGTTGAAATCACAGGTGATAACGGAGAAAAACTAGCTATAATCAATGGACAGGTAGCAACTTTGACCATGCCTATTACAAATGATCTTCAATCTGTAGTTACTGATAATATGCCGTTATGGTATTTTGACGAAGGGCAGCGTTTGTGGACAAGAGAAGGAACAGCCATAAGGCAAGGCAACAATTATATTGCCGAAGTCAGCCATTTTTCTTGGTGGAATGTAGACTTCCCTTTTCCGCCTATTTTATTAACAGTTAATGTCGTCGATGATATTGGCCAACCGCTTCCTTGGCTCTATGGCGAGGCTTCTGCTTTTTTTAGTTTTGGATCATTTATCACTAATTCAGAAGGTGTTACAACTAGTGAGGTACCATCAGGAGAACTCATAAATTTAGACATATATACAAATTTTGGTTGCGCTCCGTTGTTTACAGGCTCATACGGACCTTTTACAGAAGATACAGAAATTACCGTTATGGTGCCATCAAATTTAAGGGCCAGAATTTTTGGAACTTTGCTAGATTGCGATGGTATGCCTATCCGTGATGGATATGTTTTTCTGAATGGTGGAAATGGTAGTTCTACTCCAATCTTCACTGATTCAACAGGCTTTTTCTTCAGGGAAATAACACTGTGTTCGAATGACATGGTTGAGTTCAACGGGTTTGATCCAACAACCAACTATTATAACGAGTTG
>JAHDGC010000052.1 GCA_020627865.1 Saprospiraceae bacterium
TAGTTCTGTTAATAAAAACCTAAAAAAGCAAAGTCTACTTTCGATTCCGAAAAAACGAGCGTTTTAATAATGACAACTGTTTTTTAACTTGAGTATCGTGCATGAGCAATGATGATGCATTGGAAGAAAAGAAGGAGCCTCCAATAATCCCGACCAAAAAGGGATGGGGCAGGAAAATATTGAATGGGCTAGGTTGGTTACTCCTTTTGCTCATCATACTTTGTATTGCCCTATACTTTCTAATCCAGACCGAAAAGTTTCAAAATTGGGCTGTTCCACAAGTTACCGAATACCTTTCCAAAGAACTGCATACCGATGTTTCCATAAAAAAATTAAATATTCGATTTTTTGACAAGTTGAGTCTTGAAGAGTTTTTCATCGCCGATGAAGCCCAAGATACCCTAGTTTACAGTAAAGAATTATTGGTTGGTCTCAACTCTGGATTATTTTCCCTCATCAGTGGCGATATTGATCTGGATGCCATTTACCTGATAGATGCTCAAGTTAACTTAAAAAGAGCAGCTTGCGCCGAAGATTATAACTTCCAGTATATATTGGATTACTTTTCCAGCCCCAAGCCCAAAGAAAACAAGACGAAATCTTCCATACTGCTTGATATTGATGATGTTTATCTCGAAAATGTAAATTTTCAAAAAGAAGACCTCGCAGGTGGGGAACGCATTCTGACCCATATCCGGAGGGGGAATATCATTATTGACACTCTTGATCTTGCCAAAAATCGTTTCATCATAAAAAAAGCGGACTTGGATGAAATAGATTTTCAGTTGGCCAAACTGGATCGCTTCCCCGTGCAAGAAGGGGAATGCGTCTTGGTTCCCGAAGAAGAATTTGCCCCGCCCCCACCCGATAGTACAAAGCAACCATTCTACTTGGAGATTCATGAAATCCTCGTCGATGATTCTCGCTTTAAATTGGATAACTTCCGAAAATCATTGGAACGAAAAGAACAGTATGCCATAGACTTTAACCATCTTGATGTTTTTGATATTAATCTGTCTATTGATACCTTTCGCTTTTGTGAAATGGTTTTTGAAGGACAGGTTTATAATATTTCCCTGAAAGAAGCTGGTGGGTTTGAGGTCAGCAGGCTTTCCTCCTCCCAAGCTTATGTTTCTCCTAGAAAAATGGATCTGGAAGGATTGCGGTTAGAAACCCCTTTCAGCAATCTGGGTGACCGTCTTATTTTCAAATATAAAGCTTTTGGCGACTTCGAAAAATTTCCGGAATCCGTTTATATGACTGGAGATTTCGTGGAGTCCAAGGTTGCCCTCAAGGACATCATGCGCTTTGCTGCAGCTTTAGAAGACAATCCTTTTTTCAGTAAAAATCGAGATGAAATATTTGAGCTGGACGGTATTTTGAAAGGAAAGGTCGAGAACTTGAAAGGAAAAGATTTAAATATAAAGCTCGGGGATAGACTCAGTTTTAGAGGAAACTTCAGTTCTCGAAATCTTAATGTTAGAAACGAAGAATTGTTAAATCTGAAAGTGGAGCAAGTACAAACCAGCATTGCCACACTCCGTCAACTTGTCCCCGGATTTGATCCTCCCCGAAACTTTGATAAACTCGGTAGCCTGAATTTTTCAGGTCTTTTTGATGGATTCTTCACGGATTTTGTAGCAGATGGAAAATTGATCACGGATCTCGGCACAGCTAGTATGGATATGCGACTGGATTTGAAAAATGGACGGGAGAAAGCGCAATACTCCGGACAGCTCAATCTACGGGATTTTGACCTTGCCAAGTGGACGGATAACAAACAACTGGGAAAAGTTACTTTTAGCTCCGAAGTAAATAATGGTATCGGACTTACAGGACAAACCGTCAATGCCGATCTTGGCGCCAATATAGAATCGTTCACCTTCCGGGGATACACTTATGAAAACCTTGAGATGGAAGGTAAGCTGAAGCAAAATTTGTTTGATGGTGATTTCAGTATCAAAGATGATAATATAGATTTTGGCTTTTCCGGAACAATTGACTTACAAGAAAAGATTCCTGTTTTTGATTTCAAGGCTAATATCCAAAAACTGGACTTAAAAGCTCTGAATCTCATAAAAGAAAATTTAGTATTGGCCGGTAATCTTGATCTTTTTGTAAAGGATAAAGACCTCGCTTCCATACATGGAAAGGCACATGCAAGCAACATCAGGATCATGCATAATGATACCAGTTTGTACAAAATTGATTCCTTGTTGCTGACTTCAAAATTTGAAGAAAATGGAGACAGGTTGTTACAATTGAACTCAGAAATCCTCAATGCCGCTATTCAAGGGCAATATGATATTGGAAAAATCCCCAATCTCTTTCTAGATTATGCCCATAGAAACTTCCCTGAATTTTCACAAAAATTAAAACTAAAGGAAGCCAAACAAAATGATTTCTCCAATCAGATTTTTCATTTCAATGCGAACATTGTAGATTCTAAAAACCTCGGCAATTTAATTGACCCTAAGCTCGACACCCTCAAAGATATTTCTCTTGAAGGCAATTTTGACAGCTACAAGGATGCTCTATTTTTAGAAGTGCAGGCAGCAAGCTTCCAATACGATAATGTTTTCCTCGAAGATATTTATATAAAAACTGATCTCACTGCCAATACGGGCATCCTTGATCTTGGTGTTTTTAAAACGGTTATTAATGACAAGACTACACTAGCTCCCATTTCAGCTTTAAGTCTAATTAACAATGATACCATTGATTTCAATATCAGTGCATATGACTTTTCAAGCCTGCTGGACAACCTAGATTTGAACGGTTTATTTTTCATTCATGATGACTTGTTTCAGATCAGTTTTGCCAGTTCCAATATGGTGTTCCTGAATGAAGTTTGGGATATTGATGATGACAATTACCTCCGGTTTGGAAAAGGAAAAATTGAAACCAAGAACTTTGACCTCAAGCATAAATCAAGGGAATTGGTCTTGGAAAGTATAGGGGATAAAGGGCTAAGTTTTGCCATGAACAATTTTCACTTGGGATATATTGACTCTATTTGGAACTACAGAGAACTTGATTTTAGCGGTAACTTTAATGCTAGTCTTGATGTAGAAAATATCTTCAAACTTGAGGGATTAACTGCCACGATCCTTTCTGATACTTTTATTGTCAACGGCGATGACTGGGGTTTGTTAAGACTCGATGCAAAAATGAACGACATCAAAAGCCCAGCCAGCACCTATCTTGCTATTACCAAAGGAAATGAACAACTAACAGCAGAAGGGGTTTTTAACCCTCCAGGTTCCAGAGACAAAACGATGGAGCCACTTTACTTCAATTTTGATGTCAACATTGATGACTTTCCAGTAAACATTGCACGGTACTGGATTGGTAGTCAAGTTTCTAACATTACTGGACAATTTAATTCTAATTTAAAAATTGAGGGTGTCCCGAAACTACCCAACATCAGCGGATGGATTAACATATACAATTCTGACAATTGATTATCTTGGTACCCGATATTAAATTGATAATGATACAGCCTTTGTTAATAATTATATGTTTGATGCCACAGGAGCCACGATCCGAGATAGCCTGGGGAATTATGCAACTGTCATGGGTGGCATTTCCCATGAGCACCTCAGACATCTGGGCTTAAATGTTAGTGCATACTCGGAGGAATTTTTATTCCTCGACACGAAAAAAGACCAAGATGAGCTTTACTATGGTTATGCGGTGGGTGAAGCAGAAGTAAGTTTTACTGGAAACTTCAAACAAACGGATATTGCCGTCGATGCCAAAACTGGGCCAGGCACCCGTATTGTTATTCCGGTCAGTTATGACCAAACTACAAAGTCTGAATCGTTCATCAAGTTTATTGATAAAAGTAAAAAACAGTCCACAATAAACCTTGAGGAGACCAAGAAAAAAACGGAACTCCGGGGCATTAATCTGGACATGAAACTTGAAGTCACCCAAGATACAGAAGGGCTACTGGTATTCGATGAGCAGGCCGGTGACATTATCAAAGGTAGAGGGGAAGGCACCTTACAAATCAAAGCGACTAGAAGTGGAGAGTTTGACATTTACGGCGTTCTAAAAGTTATGGAGGGAGAATATTTGTTTACCTTGTATAATGTTGTAAACAAACCCTTCGTCCTGAATAAAGAAGGCACCATCACGTGGAGTGGTGATCCGTTTGGTGCAGAGTTGAACATTACAGCAGATTACAACAATTTAAGCACGTCACCTTATTATTTTATTGAGGAATATGTTGCTGGTGCCAGCGAGGACACCAAATCGCAAGCACAACAAGCCACCTCCGTAGACTTAAGCATGCACCTTACTGGCCCATTGCTAAAACCCAATATCAATTTCGATCTGGCTTTCCCGAAATTGATCGGTGAGCTAGAGAATTTCACCAATAGTAAAATGCAGATTATCCGGTTGGATCAGAATGAACTGAACCGACAAGTTTTCGGGTTGCTGGTTATCGGTGGATTTTTGCCGAGTGGGAACATTTCCGGTTCGCAACTTTTCACAGGGATCAATACCTTGACAGAGTTATTGTCCAATCAATTGAGTATTTATTTTACAGAGTTGCTGACAGAAGCATTTACCGATGTTGGTTTCATTTCTGGAGTAGATTTTGACGTCGCTTATAATGTTTATGATCCCAGTTTGGAAAATAATCGAATCGAGGCAGGGAGCGAGTTACAGGTACGGCTAAAAAATAATTTATTCAATGATCGCTTATCCATAAATGTAGGCAGCAACTTCGATTTTGGCAGGGCTTCTAGTAATGTAGGCACGTATGTTGCTGGAGATGTAATTGTAGAATATGTTTTGACCAAAGATCGCCGTTTCAAAATCCGGTTTTATCAAAGTTCGGAACCGAATATTCTGGGTGGTAGAAGGGGGCAAACGGGTATTGGCCTAAGCTACCGCAGGGAGTTTGAGTCTTGGAAGAGTTTTATCAAAGGGTTCAAGAAGGGTGCGAAGCAGATTTTGAAGGAGGGAAAGTAGAGGGATTAATGCATCTTTTCAATTAGATGTGATTCTCGCTTATACAGATTTTATAGGCTATAAAAAGCACCACAAAAACCCATTTGCGATGCCTTCAAATCAAATGCTAAAACGTAACGGTACCTAATCCCTACAAGCCAGTTTTACATCAACCAACATTGCCTTAATTCTCCCAATTTCATTCTTAAGCTTATCCTGCACCTCCTTATCCTGCTTCGTGTCAGCAGCTTGCTTTTGGAGCTTGGCCAGTCTTTCATTAAGAGCCGAAATATAGATTTTTTCCTCGACCTTATTCAAGGACACTAAATGAACACCTACAAAATCCAACAATAATACCGCAAGACAATATTCCCTGAAATGCTCAAGGCTCTGCGTGACCTCATCAAGGTTATTCAAATCAGCCTCATACTTAAGTACACTCTTTTGTGCTATTCTCAAGGCACAATAATTATCGTATGCTTCGTCCCTGGCCGTGATTAATTCCAGAAGGTGTCGAAAATCCTTCTTTAAGTCCGTTTGAAATGGTACATTTGCCATAACTATTTTTAGTTTTTTGGCCGGGGTAATTATTGGCGTAGTGACTCCGGCCTTTGTTATAAAATATTTAAATCAAATTCATAAGTATTCCATGGCCTTACACCCATAGTAATGTATTTACAATAATGCTAGTACCCCTTCTCCAGTTCCTTTGTTGCTCCACTCCCCTTGGGATTTACTCAACTCCACCTTCATGATGTCCAGCAATGGTTCGAAGGGGATAATCTCTATGGCGATGTTGCTCTCCAAGTGCATGGGGTTGTCTTTCAGCCATTCGATAGATCGACGAGCGAGCCGCCGCAAGGCCACCCAGTCGAAATTCGCCCTCGGTACTGTACATAGTATTTTAATGAACCGTTTTGCCCGCCAAGTTTCCTTGCCCTTCATGTGCGGGTATTTAATGGCAATGGCTGTCCGATCAATAAATTTATCTCGGTCTTGTATGAAGTATACCAATAGTTCTGCTATGATTAGGTTGATTTTATTTCCTGTCTTATCGTGGGTGACGGATATCGTATCGTTTAAATATTTGCCTACCGAAAACCGATCTGTTCCTACATCCAGATTTCCCGTGATCCGCAAGAAATACAGGTAGGCTTCCATCACCGTCCACAGGATGGCAATGGATTTATGTTTCGTGTGGCGGTGCTCGCGAAAAAGTGTGTAGGCATCTTGGTAGCGGCCAGCGTGCAGGGCATTTACGGCTTGATAATAATAGAGGATATGCCGGTTCAGGGAATGTTCGGGAGCATACTGTTCTGCAAAAGATAGCAGCCGCGCCGCCTCGTCGTATTCCTTAAGGGCGATGTGGGCGATGGCTTTTTGTTTGTGAAAGAATTGGAGGACAGAATCGGGCACGCCCTTTCTATTGTCTAAAAGGGATAAGGCTTTTTCCGTATTATCTTTTAGGGCGGGATAGTTTATTTTGTTTAAATTTTGCAGGACTCGGATCATGTAATAATACTCTAGAAATTTGGTCGTGGTACAGGATAGGGCATCTAGTTTGGCGATGAATTCTGGAAACATACCTTTCGCTACGCCTTGTTTTTTATTCATGTATAAAACTATTCTATCGTAATACTCCCTAACAAGATGCTCTGCATTTAAGTCTTGCCACAAGGTATTTTTTCTCGCAGTGTATTGTTCAAGCTTCTTTTTCTTACCATCCAAAGAGACGACAGTTATGAGTTCCACAGTACAGTTGTAGGCCAATAAAGTGAGATCATATTCTTCCGCAATTTTATAGGCTTGCTCAAACATCCTTTTTGCTTCTTCACCTTTGAAGCACTCTGCGAGATGCATTCCCAAATGATATAATTTCCGACATTTCTGCACCTGTTGCAAAGTTTCATTGCCCTTTATCGACGGATTAATGAGATAAAAGGCCTCTAAAACTCGTCTAGTTCGGTATTTCAGTTTTCTGTACTTTTCGGCGCTACAATTTCCAGGGTAAAGTTCAATAGCTAGAGCCTTTTCGTCTTGGTATTTTCCTGATTGAATAAGCGCAATTAACTCCCCCTGTCGGCCACCGATAGTTTTTAATAAATTGCTGTTAATTTCCGAAATATAAAATTCCAAATATCTCATTTTAAGTTTGTTTTGTAAAGCTCTAAATTACTGATACTAAATGAGTCCTGTCCTTCTTAGAGTTCTTATCTAGCTTCAACCTTTTCCTTTTTTCATCAATTTTATCAGTCATCTTGTACCGTATTTTAAAGCTAAGTTTATTAAAATTATTTTCAACAAGGGGGGATATAATGATTCGCCCCATAAATTCCACATATTATGAAAAAGATAAAAAAGACCAGCTTAAACAGTTCCAAGTCTAAAAAAGTCATTATTATTTCTAAATCTAATTGTCAGAAGATCAAGGGTGGCATTATTATCGAAGATGTAAGAGGACTCTAACCCTATCCTATACTCTTCAAAGCTGGTGTTGCCTAAGTAAAGGAAGGCCGCCAGTGTTTTTTCATATGGATACTTCTTTAAACGAACGAACTCAATCAGTCCCCCCTGCATACCACCAATAGTTTTTAATAAATTAGTGTTGATTTCTGCGATGTAAAATTCTATTTGTTTCATTTTACTTTGTTTTTTAAAGCCGTAATTTACTGACATTAAAGGCTATTCCAGTACTTTAAAGGTCTTATCAGGTATTGCACCTTGCCTTTTTTCACCAGTTTTATCAGCCATCCTGTACCACATTTTAGACCTAAGTTTGGTTAATGTTATTTTATTTAGTTCATTATGGGTGGAATAATTACCCACCTCGCAAATTTTACATTATGAAAAAGTTAAAAAAGACGACATTAAACTCTATCAAGTCAAAAAAAATTACCACCCCACCCCCATCTAGCTGCAAAAAAATCAATGGTGGTATTGTTATTCTTGAAGATTTAAGTATACTCTAAATCTCGTTACAAATTTGGGTCATTTTTAGTTTTGAGTTTAGTGACGACATTATTTTTCAATAGGGGGAATTCAACTCCTCCTTCCATTCCCTCTAACTATTATGTCACAATCATGAATCAATTCAATCAACTCTCCCTGCCGACCACCGATAGTTTTCAATAGGTTCGTATTAATTTCTGCGATGTAAAATTTCATTTTTTCCATTTTACTTTGTTTTGTAAAGCTATAAATCGTTGGCACAGAAGCTATTCTATTCATTTGAAAGGTCTTATTAAATATTATACCTTTCCTTTTTTTAGCAATTTTAACAGCCACTCCATGCCGTATTTTAAGCTTAAGTTTGGTTAATATTATTTTTATTTACTCATCAGGGGTATATATCCTCCAAACATCAAAAATTCAACATCAAAAACGCCCTTTGGCGATAACTTTGCATTTACAAAATAGGTATTTCTACAAAAATCAAGTAATTTTCCACCTGATTTTCTGAGGAAATATTTGTCCAAAAAGAAAAATTTAACGGGGCAAAATGCTTGTATACTGTTGAGCTTTTCCTTTTTCAGGAGTCAACAAAATCTTGTTTGTACATTGTTACAATGACAATTATATTTAGCGTATTAACTTAACAAAAAATATGTATTATTTTATGTTTAAAACTTAGACTCCCAAACGCCACTGTAAAAAAACTTATTGTTAGCAGTATTTAACTTTATTCTCATAACGAAAAAAACTAATCGTTCCCTTTATTTCTCGGAAAATCATTTATTACACAATAATAGAGAAATCATAATCCCTCCCTGTTTGCTGGTCTGCAATATATATGCTATATTTGGTCTTTCCTTTTTGGGACTCAGAATATATTCCAAACCCATCAGATACTTACATTTCTGATAAGGATATGTCGTCCCGATAGAATTCGTTTTTACAGCTTTACTAAATTAAAATATTTTCAAATGTTCCAATACGCCATCACACGTCCACCATGCCCTCGCATCACCGAAGGGATCACCACTGCAAACTTGGGCAAACCGAACTACGACAAATCATTGTTACAACACCAAAACTACGTAAACACCTTACAACAACTCGGCTTAGAAATTATTACCCTAGAAGCCAACAACAATTTCCCAGACAGCACCTTTATCGAGGATGTCGTGCTGTACACACCAGAGGTTGTCATCCTGACCAATCCCGGAGCAGCAAGCCGAAAAGGAGAAACGGCACTGATTGCACAAATGATTCAAGAGCGGTTTGAAGTGGTGGAAAAAATTAGGCCGCCCGGCACGATTGAGGCAGGAGACATTATGCGTGTTGGACATGATTTTTATATTGGCCTTTCGGAAAGATCAAACGAAGCAGGTTTTCGCCAACTCATTGTTATACTAGAACGTTATGGGATGAGGGGCATCCCTGTTTCGATGCAGGAAATGTTGCATCTGAAGACGGGTGTTTCTTATCTTGAAAATAACAACCTGTTGGTCTGCGGTGAGTTTATCCACCATGATACTTTTAAACATTTTAACCGAATCGTAGTGGAAGAAGAGGAGGCTTATGCGGCGAATTCTCTTTGGATAAATGGGACGGTCATTGTTCCAGAAGGTTTCCCTAAAACAAAATTGAAGATCGAGCAATTGGGCTATCCAGTTGTTACGGTGGATGTTTCGGAATTTCAAAAAGTCGATGGCGGGTTGAGTTGTTTGTCGGTTCGATTTTAAAGGAAGAGCACCTAGGAAGCTGGAATGGATGAATTCAACCCATTCATGTAGAAGTAATCTTACGCATTTTCCTTACGACCCAATTATTGTCCCGATCAAAGATCGTTACTTTTGTCCGCAACTTTTCTTCTTTTTTATCAAATCAGGCGAATAAGCACATAAAAGTTTCTTGTTATTACAAAGGAGTTACAAAAATCATAATTTATTTTAAAATATTTTATAAATTTACAACTGATGGACATCTATAAAATATTTTATAGTATAAAATTAAGGTTCTTCATCTTCTTTTGAGAATAAGAAACATAATATGCAAAACCTAACACCTTTTATCCTTGCCTTATTTTTTATCCTTTTCTATACGCCTATCTCAGCTCAAAACATTGGGGTATACCCCTACCTACAGGATGTTTCCCCAACTTCAGTTTATATCATGTGGGAAACCAGTGATAGTGGAACAGGTACAGTAGATTGGGGAAGCACTCCTTTTGATTTAAGTAATGCGGTAAATAGTACAACCATAACCGGATCCGGTTCTTCTCGCATCCATACCGCCTTCATTTCTGGGCTGAATAGTTCGACTAAATATTATTATAAAGTCAGAACCGCCAGTGGTGTCACAACTCCTTTGTACAATTTCAAAACTTAGTGCTGGAAGAGTCAGTACCTTGCAGTTTTTATGTCCCCCCGGCATGCCCTGTAAGTATTTTGTTAACAGAACCGATCACCTCTGGACTACAAGTTTTTCAGGTAGCGGAAATAATTAGTTCCTCTTCACAAATATCGGGTGGTGCCGAAGTAAGCTACAAGGCAGGAAATTCAATTTTGCTGAACCCTGATTTTTCTGTAGAACTTGGTGTTAATTTTGAGGCGATCATTGAAGGATGTCAACAAAGGCTAATGCAGACCAAAAAAAATATGGACAGCAATAAACCGTAAAATTATTTTTCAAAGCTACTGGTTAGCTTTGAAAAAAACTGTAGAGACGCGCAATGCATTGCGTCTCTACAGTTTTGTATTCCAATAAACTGAATTCAATCAAGCACAATATCCACCCAAACCAATAAATGATCAGAACTAGCCTTATCATTGGTCAAGTAAGCCAATCGGTCTGTTTTTTCCGGCCAAAAGACACCGGTATCTTTTGCCGTAAGATTTTTGGAAGGTAAGACATAATCAATTCGGAGGCCGAAAAAGGAAGTCAATGCAGCGGGGTCTCCTTTTTTATCAGGATGCATTTCTATGGCTCCTTTACTTTTGGGAATTAAGTTTCCTCTAGCAACTTGTGGATTAACGGCAGGATGGTCTAGCAGTTGGGTTATGGCTCCCTCTGCACTATCTCCGTTGAGAGGATCCGCATTTAAATCACCCATCACAACAAAACGTGCACTCTTATCCAATCCTCCAGTTTTTCCCTTGTCATCCTTCAGATAAGTCGCTCCAGAAATGTAATCTACCCAAAGTTTGATTTCATCATGATTGCGTAGACCATTTTTATCTTCTGGCCCATCAAAGACAGGCGGTGTCGGATGAGAAATGAGGGCATGCACAGTTTTACCATCGGGCATTTTAACAGGAATATCAATATGATTTTTAGAAGAAAGCCGAAAAGTACTTAAAGCAGCTCTGGAATAAAAGTCCTCTTTATTTAGCTTTTTCGGAAGTTTAGCATCTGGCATATCCGTCCACAGCATGTTACGAAAAGTACGGACATGCTCTTCATCGAAGGGGAAACGGGAAAAAACAGCAAAAGCATATTGTCCAGGGAATCGACCGAAACCATAAGCATCATCGGGCAGTTTTATCACACCATCATCATTCATATCTACTTCACCGAGCACCCCTGTATTAGAAGGTACCGCATAGACATAAGGATATTGAATCGGCTCCGTTCCGTTCTGGCTTTTATCCAAATAATTTTTTTGGAAAAGCAATGCCGCTTCATTTTCCGGGACATAGTCAAACTCCATAAGGGCTAAAAAATCCGGACGAGTTCGCTGTATGATTTCAGCGATTTTACGGATATGCTCGTTATCAGGAGTTTTTAATTCTTCTAATAATTGTCCTTCATCTTTGCGAAACATGGAGGCGTTATAGGATGCAAAACGAACTGTTTGCGACTGGCCTTGAATGCCTTGTTTCACAAGTTTATTGTTGGTATATGGTTTATTTTCAGGAGCTTGATTTTTACACTGTATATTAAAGAAAGATAGGCATATACAAAACCAAAGCAAATTATAATATCGCATCATCATTGATTAAGTTTTCATAAAAACAGCAAATTAAATATAAAAAATTGTATTTTGAGGTTTTTGAGATTAAATTTTTACTTCCTATGGAAATTTAATATTTTTATAACATTATCAAAATCTCGAAATAAACCAATATTTTATGAAACAGCACTACCTTATGACACTTTGTTTCCTTTTTACTTTATTATCCTGTAGCCCTCGACAACTGAGCAAAACATATAATGCAGAAAAGATCAGGGGGCTTTATAGCAATGCAATTGCCGATAGTGCCAAGCCAAGTCCAAGTGAAGTTTACAAGGGTTTGATTGCGATAAAGGAAGACAATACAAAACTGGTCTGGAAAACTATTAATGGCCAACAATACGTACTGGTTAGCAGTTGGCAAAAAGAGAAAAAATATTATAAAAACGATGGAGAGACAGGATTTTACAATACCTCAAAATATCCGCTTTGGGTAACCGCAATTCCGGAGGTACAAGAGATTTGTCGTGCTAAAAAATTTGGTAGAAAGGAAGGACTAGATTTGCGTTTGAAGCAGCTGATTGGGTTGCCACCAGATGTTGAAAAAAATTACTTTGTTGAATTTTGGGTACAACCCAAAGACCTTTTCCGCCCTTGTCCCGATCGGGAGATTACGGATAGCTCCTGCGATCTTTGTTTTCCTGAAAATACAGATGAAGATTATCTGACATGGTTTAAAAATCAAAGAAACGAATCTTACTACAATTGCTTGTGGAATGCCAATTATCCTTGGACACAGTTGGGCTATACTTACGACTGGAATCGCCGTAATAAGCAGCACATTGGATTAAGTGAATTTATTATTGGAGAAAACACGGACATTGTTGTGCATAAAATTTACACAACGGAAGCATATTGTCAAGATATTGAGTAATACACAGACAAAAGGCTTATCAGAATTATATCTTTCGCACCGATATAATTCTGATAAGTTAAAAACGAATCTGATATAGCACTTATTTTTACAGCCTATTTTTTATGCACTCATGCTTATGCACTCATGGGCGAAGTCCATTCGTCTCCACTACCTCTATTCTCATTATCCCAGTCTGTAAAATACTTACGGACTACATCCTCCATAATTTCTTTAGAAAGTGGCTTACTGATAAAACCAGAAATTTCCCTTATTTGATCCGCACTCTTTCTTTCTTCCGGATTGATGGATGTTGTCAACATGACTAAGATGACCCTTGGAGAATTTGAGATTTCCAACTTGCCATATTCAGCTAAAAACTCCCAGCCATTCATCGCCGGCATGTTAATATCAAGGAATATTAAATCCGGTAGCATATCAGCATTTCCTTCATTGGTTTTCAGATATTCCAATGCTTCAATAGCACTCTGAAAGGCTAAAATTTTCCGAGTACAATCAGCCTCATTGATAACAATTTTATGAAAAAAATTAGTTGGATAATCATCATCAATCAGGAGTACGCAATTCAGTTTTTTATTCATCTTCAAATTTTACAAAATTGGTGATACCGCAAGCGGTGTAAAAGTTATTTGTGATCCATTCAATCTGCCAAAAAAGGAATCGTAAAAGAAAATATGCTTCCTTTGCCATAGATAGAATCTACCCAAATTGTTCCACCATGCATTTCAATAATTTTCTTACAGTTAGACAAGCCAATGCCAGATCCCTCAAACGCTTCTTTAGAATGCAGCCGTTGAAAAATCATAAAGATTTTCTCCTTATGTTCTTCTGGAATTCCAATGCCATTATCTTTAATGGAAAAAAGCCATTCTTTTTCTCTCTTCTCCCCCGACACCCAGACTTTCAGATCAACATCATTTCTACGGAACTTGATCGCATTAGAAATTAAATTCTGAAAAACTTGTCGAAGCTCTACTTCATAAGCTTGGATAGTCGGCATTCCCTCGATAATCAATTCGCCTCCAGATTCCATGAGACTAGCCATAAGATCTGTCCGGATGCCCATCAACATTTCACTACAATCTACTCGGGTTAAAACCCTATCTTTTCCGATTCTCGAATATTCCAGTAACTGGGTAATGAGGCTTGTCATTCGACTACAAGAATCTGAAATAAAATTTACACATTCGCTCCCTTGCTCCCCTAAAGCACTTTCGTATTGCATTTTTAATAACTGTGCAAAACTATTAATCGTCCGTATGGGTTCCTTAAGATCATGCGAAACAACATAAGTAAATCGAGTTAGTTCTTTATTTTTTTCTTCCAGCATCTTCATTTTCACTTCCGTCTCTACAGATTTTCTGAACTCTGCTTTGTACAACTCCAAGTCTTCAAAAAGCCAGAGTAAGCCTTGAAAAATTTCTCGTTCCCTATCATCTTCTGTATGCAATAAAACTTCATCTGTTATCGAACATTCACCTTTTGCTATTTCCATCATATAAAGCAACGCTACATCTAAAAAATCTCTTTTACCTTCGTGCATTCTCGATCTTTTTTATTGCAACCTCTATTGTAGAACTGATAGAAAAATTCTTTAATGGGGAGCGAAACATCAAAAATCTAATTGCAGTATTAATAATCGGTTTTTTTCCAGTAACATAAGCACAATGAAATATTCCTTGGGGCAATCTACTCATTCGCGCACCAATTGCTATCCTAAGTTTCGCATCTGGTCGCTTTGCGTTTGAAACATCTATCAACATAGCATAAGTATCAAATGGTCGAACAATTCTTTCAAATTCATCAAACAATATGTTGACTGAAAAAGGGGAAGGATTAAGTACTTCTTTATAACAGACTACATCTTTATATACTACAAATACATTACGCTTCAGATCTTCAATTACTTCACCTGGCGAATTTTTTGCATAAGAGACTTGCTCAAACTTGTTCTCTTCATTAAAAATATTTTTACCATAAATCATTTTAATGCTTTTGTGAATCAATCTATTTGTGCCGACCTAAATAATGAAACTAATAAAGTATTACCAATTATTTGGCCAAAAGGCTACTGTAATTTTCTGTCAGCATACACCATCACTACACCTACAAACAGGTATTAACCTTTTGTATCCACCAATTAACAATTTTGGATTTATAACAAAAAATGCCCGAACTTTCTGAGTTGAAAATTCGGGCATCATGTTTTAAACACTATTCAGCTTATCTATTCTGTAATTATTTCATGACCATTTGAGTCGTTCCCCTGTTCAATACAACCGTTTTATTCTTAATAGGCTCAGGGAAGGTAAAGACTTGTGGATCCCTATCTCCATCCGGCCAATATACCTCAACCGTTCGGAGTGCATCTTCGCCCAAACCGATATGAAGCGGTTCATGTGTCGTACTCATGGTTTGTCCACCAATTAATACATCTCGTTCTGTTTGTTCATTAATACGAACCTTGGCTCCAATACCAAAAACATTAGCTTGACCGCTGTTTTCTAATTGGATTTTCACCCAATTATTTGGCTTATCATCTTTGTTAATGTAAACAAAAGTTGCGCCTTCCTCAAAAGTTGTTGGCGCTTTAACCACTTTATTCGGTGGCGGAATAGCAAGAGCTTTCCCCATAAAATCAATTTTAAGGTTTCTCGCATCAGGACTTACCGAACTATAGCCACCACCATGCGGAACAATGATGTCCATTCTTCCATCACCATTTAAATCCGCAGCAATATGACTATTGGCAGATTCGTGCATTCTAAAAATATCCTTAATCTCACTAACTTTACTGACCTCGAACCCTACTCCAGAATAAGAATCCCTATCCGTAAAATGTACAAAATCTTCCTTGTGCCAACCTGTACCCGGAGACGGTCTTTTTGGTGGATCAGATTCATAGTTCATCAAAGCAATGTCAAAAAGCCGGTATTCAAAAGTTCTGTCTACAAAATCATATCGCTCCGGAGTAGAGTTGTTCACCAACAAGCGGCCTACCCCACCAGAAAAGTCTCCTATGAAATTATCATTTCCTCGATTCAAAGCCCCTACTGTATAGATGTCAAGATCACCATCATTATCAATATCGAAAAAACTAGGATTCCAAGAAAATTCTAATGCCGTAATGGTATTACCATATTTCATACGATCATACAAGTCATATGCAATCGGGTGTACATTGTTTTTATTACAAATATCCGGAGCGGTATATTCATTAAATTCGACATTTATCTGATTCGATATTTCTGTAACTTTTTCTCCCTCAACAGCAAACATGGCATTATGCAAAGTAGCCTTATCCGTCAGGGCATTCAATTGACAAACAGACTGCGTATTCAACTCGTCTTTGTTGGCCAAAAACAAACTTGTATTCCTAACAGAAAAAGCATTCGCCCCACAATTGGCCACCATAAACTCTTCTTTGTTATCTCCATTCAAATCACCGTATGCGATCCCCATCCAACAACCAATACGCTTGTGGGAATCAAAACCTTCTATTTGTGAAAATGATTTTCCCGCTTCATTTTTATAAATTCTCAATCGGTTTGGAATATCATTTGCGACAATTAAATCAGGATACCCATCTTCATTGTAATCTACAAATAAAGAAGCCCAAGTATGTGCTGCATTTTCTCCAACAGTCTTTCCTTTATAATTTGCTTTGTTCGGATGCTCTAACAGTTCTCCATTTGGAAGCGGCAGGCTCGCGTCCAATTTTTCTTGTTCCACCAAACCAGAAACACCCCATTTTTCCGCGGCTTCGATAAAAGAGAAATTACCCGTTTCTGTAAGCTGATTAATCCAAAGCGTATTTCGATTTCCACCAAAAGATTCCATCCCGAAGCCCCAAAAATCCGGATCAATAAAATTGGAAATATACAAATCCAGATCACCATCCCTATCAATGTCTGCAATCGTCCCACCTGAAGAAGTATAATTGGTATTGAAGCCTGCCTGTGCTGTGGCATTTTCCCATTCCGGAATACCGTCGCCATCTTTGTCGCCCTTGTTCAAGTAAAGAACATTCAATCCTTCCGGTTCTCCAGCATAAGTTTTGTGGCTACCATCTTCCATATCTGCCTGTAGAAATTCGGGGACATTTGTCTCGATATA
>JAHDGC010000923.1 GCA_020627865.1 Saprospiraceae bacterium
CAAGATGCCAATCTTCAAAAAAGTAATAATTCAAGGGCCACATGTTTTTCATGTCCTTGGCAAAGTAGGCCTTTTCCGTGTTCAAGCCTTCTAGGATTTCCGGAATTAAAAATGCAAATCCAAGCTGGAAAAACATGACCGAAATGGTGCGCAATATTTGGTATTTGTTGTGCCTATATTTTAAGATAAACTTGATGCCGAAAGCTAATATCGCTAACGTGTATAATGTACCATATACGAACCACTGGCTGGCAGGTTTTCCCTTCAATAACTGACTCAAAGGATCAAAGAATCCCACCAAACCGGAGTTGCCAGTTTCATTCAAACCCAATATGGCAGGATACCAATACAGTAAGACATAAAATCCGGTGATGAGGATTCCGGCAAGCCAACCGAATAAGCCCCTGTTCGTCAGACTTCGAAGCCAAACGCCATTATTCTTTATGCCCGCCGGGAGTTGCATGTAGCTGCGGAAAGCATAAGTCACTGTTCCGATAAAAATTAACAATAAAGAAACGGAAAGCAATATCCCCTTGTCTGTTTCTAATACGCCGAAGAAAGCTAAGGATAAAAAGATCAATCCAATGCCGCCTACAAGGGTTGCAATTTTTTGAATCGTATCCATCCCCACTGGAGCAGGGTTGGCTAAAGACATACTTTTGTGGACTTGGTTATTCATACTAGATGTTAGATATTAGACTTTAGATGTTAGACCCGCTGTAGGGCCTAGATATTATATCGCTGAAATTGGATTTTGAAAGTATATTGTTTTTTTGAAATGGTAAATTGCGGGTGGCTTCCCCTTTCAGGGGTTTGGGGTTGGGAGAGCAAAATTCCCCTTTACACTCATCCCTTCAAAAAAGCAAAAACCCGATTCCAACTCCGCTTTTCTTTCAATTGCAAATTCGTGCCATTCTGTTTATTGTATAAGGCAACAATATCCGCTTCATATTCGGCATAAAACTCCGGATCAAAATTGGCTAGGCTTAGGTTTTGTAACACGACTTCTACATGTTCTTTTGCGGCAAGCCATTTCTCACAAACTTCATGACGATAACGAATGCCCATTAAATTAAATCCAAGTATCGTTTTGTCATTTTTATCGTAGATGATTCTAACGCTATGTTTCCTGTTGGCATGTTCCCAATATAAAGATGCATGATTTTCAGGAGGGTTCGCCAGAACGCTTCCATAAACCTGATATTCCAAATCGAGAAATTTTGCAGAATTGAACCAGATGCCAGGATCATAAGCAATTTGTTTGCCACAAATATTATGTGCAACCGTTTCTCCCATCATACGTCCGGTATACCATACTGCTTCTATACGACGACGACCCGGCATGGGCGTTCTTTGTTGGGCACAATCTCCGATAGCATATACGTCTGCGATATTGGTTTCCAAAAACTGATTGACAAGGATGCCTTTTTGCATTTCCAATTTAGTGCCTTTGAGGAAATTGATATTGGGATGCACGCCTGCAGTTAGGCCGACAAATTGACATTCGATGCGTTCGCCCTTATTGGTCATTATGGCGCAAGCCTGACCATTACCATCATCAATGATTTCTTTTAATTCTGTTTCGAGCCTGAGGTCAATTCCGTTGTTTAAAATCTCCTCATTAATCATGGCCGATTCTTCAGTAGGCATGACACCGTTCCAAAAACTTTCTTCCCTGACCAAAAAAGTAACCGGAATGTGGCGGGAGTGGAACATTTCGGCCATCTCTATCCCGATTAATCCTCCACCAACGATAACGGCTCTTTCCAATCCGACACTGTGGTGTTCCATACCCTCAAGATCCTGATAAGAATAAAGTCCTTGAACGCTTTTCAAATCTTGTCCGGGCCAGCCAAATTTGTTCGGCTCCGATCCTGTCGCAAGGATAAGTTTATCATAAGAAAGTTTTTGACCATCTTGAAACAGAAGGTTTTTTTGATCAAAATCAATATCTTTCACCCAAGCTTTGTGCAGGCCAATACGATTTTTTTCCCAAAACCAATTTTCATAAGGTTGGGTATCTTGAAAGCGCATATGTCCCATATAGATATACATGAGTGCTGTGCGAGAGAAGAAATAATCTGTTTCACCAGAAACCACTGTGATCTGATGATCGCTTAATTTCCGGATGTTTCTCGCTGCCGTAATACCGCTGATACCGTTTCCGAGGATAACTATATGCATTGTCTATTTGGTTAATATAGTGAGTGATTCGTAATTAGTTTAGTCCCTGTCTGCGTGACTTGTCAGGCAGGCCTTAGCATGCCGAATATCAACGAGCTAAGATGCGATTAAACCATTGGTTTGTTAATACCCTGTAGTTTGCTTCAAAAATGAACGCTTTTTTGATAACATACTAATATCAAGAAGATAAACTATTAGAACTGTCCCAGTTTGGACATTAATGATACGTATTATTAATGATAATGCTACATTTACCAAGTTTAAATCTACCCGAAAGGGAAAGAAATATCAAAACCGATTACTTTGTGTATGGAAAATTAAATGAATATAGCAAAAAGCCCAATGAGTTTTAACCGAAGTATTTTATTTATTGGTATCTTTGACTCTTTAATCTATACCGTCTGACTATGAGCGAAGCGAATAGTCAGGCATCTAATATCTAAAAGCGAAGCGCCTGCCTGCTTGTCGCACGACAGGCAGGATCTAACATCT
>JAHDGC010000924.1 GCA_020627865.1 Saprospiraceae bacterium
TAAGCTGTAGGTTGTAAGCGATAAGTTATAAGCAGTAAGCTGTAGGTTGTAAGCGATAAGTTATAAGCAGTAAGCTGTAAGTTGTAAGCGATAAGTTATAAGCAGTAAGCTGTAAGTTGTAAGCCTTAAGCGATAAGTTATAAGCTGTAAGTTGTAAGTTGTAAGCCTTAAGCGATAAGTTGTAAGCTGTAAGTTGTAAGCTTATACTAATTGGTGTTTTCCTACGATTGCTTTTACTTTTTCGATGACATAATCTTGTTCTTCATCTGTCAAGGAATGATACATTGGGATACTGATGCAACTTTCATAATACTTTTCTGCATTGGGGCAAGATACATCTGCATAGCCATTTTCCCGATAATACGATAAAGTATGCACGGGAATATAATGAATTTGTGCATAAATGCCTTCTTGCCTTAGTGCATCATAAACTGCTTTTCTATTTTCGACAGCAATAACATAAAGATGATAGGCATGACCGATACCTACGGGAGGTTTGATCGTTTTAATATTGGTTCCTTCGAAGGCCTGATCGTATTTTTTGGCTATCGCTCGCCTTCTGTCAATACCTTGTTCGGCGCGACTCAGCTGGGAGATACCTAGTGCAGACTGGAAATCTGTTAACCGGTAATTGTAACCTAGTTCTACCATATCATAATACCAACCACCATGATTTTCCTTGAGTAAATCTGGCCTTTTAGTAATGCCATGTGTTCGGAGGATCATGAGTCTATCGTAGAGCGCTTTATCGTTGGTGGCAATCATTCCACCTTCTCCGCAAGCAATGTGTTTGACAGGATGGAAGGAGAAAATGGCAAGGTCGGCATATGCTCCATTGCCACAATTATTTTTCACGCCTTTGCTATCGGTAAAGTATCCTCCAGGTGCATGGCAAGCATCTTCAATAATCCAAAGGTTATATTCGTCTGCCAGTTGTTTGAGTTTTTCGAGATCAACAGGGTAGCCTGCAAAATCTACGGGAATGATGCCTTGGTAAGTTCCTTTGGGAGCACTTTCCAACATTCTTCCTACAGCATCAATATCTATGGTTACGGTTTCCGGATCAATATCTGCAAAGGCAACTTGTCCGCCACAATAACGAACGCAATTGGCTGATGCTGCAAATGTGATTGGGGTGGTAATTACTTTTGAGTTTTCATTGACATCAAGCGCAAGGGCACAGAGGTGTAATGCTGCGGTTCCATTGGAAATGGCTACTGCATATTTTGCACCGACGTATGCTGCAAATTTTTCTTCGAATACGCCGACGGTGGGGCCAGTCGTCAGGTAATCAGCTTTAAGGGCTTGTGTGACTATTTGGATGTCTTCGTCTGTGATGTGTTGCCTTCCGTATGGGATGTTCATTTTTTTTAGATTTTAGGTTTTAGATCGCTGCGCTGTTAGATTTTAGACCGTTCGCTAGCGCTTACTTTTAGATTTTAGATCGTTCGTTATCACTCACTTTTAGATTTTAGATCGTTCGCTAGCGCTTACTTTTAGATTTTAGATCGTTCGTTATCACTCACTTTTAGATCGGCTTCGCCTCTTAGATGTTAGACCATTCGCGTTGCTCATTGTCAGATCGGCTTCGCCTCTTAGATGTCAGACTATTCGCTGTGCTCACTGTCTGACGGATTGGAATTAGGCAGTGGTTTTACTGGGTTTTAATTCAAAGTTGGGATCAACATTATCAACAATGTATTGACGCAGTTGCTCAATAGTGACCCATTCTGTATTTTCACCGGAATTGTAGCTAAAACCTTGTGGGACTTTTTTGGCATTGAACGTTTTGATAAAATCCTGCAAGTTCCAGTTGGGTACTGTTGGTAGAATCGCGTAGTATTTGCCCATATCGTAAGAGTAAAAAGAATCTGAAGCGGTTATCATTTCTTCGTGGATTTTTTCTCCGGGGCGAATACCGATTACCTTGTGTTCGATATCTGGCGCAATAGCTTTGGCGACATCGGTAATTTTGTACGAAGGAATTTTCGGAATAAAAATCTCACCGCCCCAAGCATATTCCAAAGCATGAAAAATCATATCGACACCACCATCCAAGGAGATATTGAAACGGGTCATTTTGGGATGAGTAATCGGGAGGAAGCCTTCCTTTCGTTTCTTGATAAAGAACGGAATAACGGAACCATTAGACCCCATAACATTACCATAGCGAACTACAGAGAATTTTATAGGATTACTTCCTTTGATGTTGTTGGCTGCCACGAATAATTTATCGGAAGTCAATTTGGTAGCACCATAAAGATTGATCGGCGCACAGGCTTTATCTGTGGACAATGCGACTACTCTTTTGACGCCCGTTTTCAAACAAGCGTGGATTACATTTTCCGCTCCGCCAACATTGGTCTTGATGCATTCCGAAGGATTGTATTCTGCCAGATGCACATGTTTCATTGCTGCGGCATGGATTACATAGTCAATATCTTGCATCGCTCTTACCAAACGATCTTTGTCCCTGACATCTCCGATGAAGAAACGGATGGCAGGGAAACGAGTAGCGGGATACTCCTGTGCCATAACAAACTGTTTCTGTTCGTCCCTTGAAAAGATGACTAAACGTTTGACTTCTGGGAACTCTTCAAAGATTCTTTTGGTCAAGGCTTTTCCGAGCGAGCCGGTTCCGCCTGTGATGAGTATGGATTTATGGTTTAGATTTAA
>JAHDGC010000053.1:0-1281 GCA_020627865.1 Saprospiraceae bacterium
CAAAGCGAACTCGTCGTAACCAAGCAAAATATTTGGCTAGCAGAAAATGGGGAATGTTCATTAGATAACGAAAGTGACGGTAGTGTTACTTTCGATGCCAGTGAAAGTACTATTTTCCCTATAGAGATATACATGACAGAAGCCCCCAATTACGATTGTGATGAAGCAGATGGAGATGATATTCCGGAGGTGACGCTATCTGAAAATGCCCCAATAGGTGCTATCCCCATGTCCTGTCAATCAAAATGCTATGGCAAATATTGTTTCAGGGCCGTTAGGGCAGATGGCTGCGAAATAACGTTTTGTAAAACCATTTTGTATTGTAAAGAGGGGCGTACACCGAGGCAATCTTGGTGCCTAACCAATGACGATATTATCCATGCTAGGGAAAGGGAAGATGATAAAACGGATTTTATTTATGCATCAGGGAGTTCTTACTTCGTAGAACCAGACAATGAAATCGGAGCGGACTATACTTTTTACTCCAAAATGCCGGCTACAGCGTTCGATGCTATCTCGGAAAAAATCAGTCTGCAGATTGACGCCGTTTTTATGGAGATTCAGGAGAAGGGGCATTCCGTTTATGAAATAGAAAATACAGTAGCATTAAAAACGACAGATGATTATGTTTTTAAATTTGATAATGATGGAAATATTATATGGATGATCTACAATGTTGATCGGGAAACAGACACGAAAGTGACAGAAAGAATAAACGGGTTGCCACAGCAAGGCATCGGTGTGGTTTCTGTCCATCCGAACCCTTTTGATGATAAAGTCAATATTGAAGTACAATCAGATTTAAAACAGTATATTAACGTATCTGTAATTGACTTGGTCGGGCAAGTTGTAGTACAGGAGAAGTATATGCTTGCAAATGGACAAAACACTTTTGTCCTGAATATTGCTGACCTTAGACCGGATGGTGTTTATGCCATATTGATAGCGGGGGAAGATGGCTCTAGCTATAGCCAAAAGCTTGTTCGCCATAAAAGGTGATTGATTTATTGGCTTACTAATTTGATATGCTCCAATATATCCCATATATTGGAGCATATTGTTTTTATGATTCAGTTTGTCAGATGAAAGAATTTTTATTCCTTATATTGACTGTAATTTTTTGTGTTCAAACGGCAAGATGTGATCATATTGTTGGAGGAACCATGTCTTATGTCTGTTTGGGAGAAGGCAGCGAACCCGATACTCGGATATACAGGGTAAACTATACGCGTTATGTCAGATGCGATTCTGAAAGCCGGATTTGAACATATTGGGTTTATG
>JAHDGC010000053.1:1291-16803 GCA_020627865.1 Saprospiraceae bacterium
TGAAACCCTGTTTCCTGCTACATATATACCTATTTGGGACGGAAGCCAGTTTGATAGTATTTTTATAGACTTGTACAGTTTGGAGGTGTTAGACAACCCTGATTATCCTTGCCTAGAGTTGCCCACTAATATTTGCATAGAAAAAAAGGTATATTCAGGAGAGGTCATGTTTCCCTTACGTGATGAGAGTTACTTTATTGCTTATCAAGGGTGTTGTAGAACGGGAAGCCTCGTTAATATCTTAAGCCCACTTGGTGTTGGCTCCACTTATCATATTGAACTCCTACCCGAAGCACAGATTGTTTGCAATAGTAGTCCTGAATTTCAAGCCATACCACCGACTGTTATTTGCATAGATGAGCCAATAAACTATTCACAGCAGGCTATAGATCTGGAGGGAGATCAATTGGTGTATGAGCTATGTGCACCTTTAAATTTCGATAACCCTATTAATAATAACCCCATACCGCCACCATATTTTTCGGTACCTTTTATTGCTCCCGACTATGCTGCGGCCTATCCCCTCGGCAATGGTGTACTTTCTATTGATCCAAATACTGGTCTCCTCTCTGGTATGCCCAATATTACAGGCCAGTTTGTTGTCGGTATCTGTGTCAACGAGTATCGAAACGGAACATTGCTTAGTACTACGAGGCGAGACATTCAGTTTAATGTCGCGCCATGTCCGCCTTTAGTCTTTGCAGAAATCGAGGCAGATGAAATCTCAGGACAGGATACTTACATTATAAACGCTTGCAGAGAACAAGATATTTCGTTAATCAATAACAGCACACAGACGGAATATATTGATAGCTTACTTTGGTCAATTGATATGAACGGCAATACGATGACTTCCTCTGATTGGGAACCCTCGTTTTTCTTCGAAGAAGGCGGCTCCCACGAAGGCAGTTTAATCCTGAATCCCGGTGGATTCTGTACGGATACAGCCAACTTTGTTATCAATGTCGTTACGGAAATTCAGGCCGATTTCACTGCCGAATACGATACCTGTGTCGGCGGCCCCGTTACATTTTATAACAACTCTTTTTCGGTGGGGAGTGATATCGAAGACTGGTTTTGGACTTTTGGCGATAGTGCAACGACTTCCCTGAAAAATCCTACAAAAATTTTTGAAGCACCGGGCTTCCATGAAGTCTTTTTAACTATAACGGATGAATTTAACTGTAAGGACACTGTTGTGAAAACGGTGCAGTGGCAACCGGCTCCCGAAGTCATCATTGTCTCTCCCGATTTTTCTGCGGGCTGTGTTCCCCTTTCGGTCAATTTTAATAACCTGTCTTGGCCAATAGATTCCACCTACGAAATATTTTGGGATTTTGGTGACGGTGATGGTATGAGTAATGCGATGAGTCCTGCTTATACGTATTCGAAAACCGGAAGCTATTCTCCTTTCGTTTCTGTTGTTTCACCAATAGGTTGTTATGTAGATACGTTTTTTTCGGATTTAATATTGGTCGAGCCAAAACCAGCAGCAGCGTTTTCCTATACTCCCGATCTCGTGACAAATATCCAGTCTGATGTTGTTTTTGTGGACAATTCCGAAAGGGCGGTTTCTTGGAAATGGATATTTGATGATACAGATAGTTTTTTTGTTTCAAATCCTATGTATACTTTTTCAGATACTGGCCTGCATGAGGTGAAACTTACGATTGAGGACATTTATGGATGTACGGATACCTTATCAAAAAAGATAGATGTCGTACCGCATGTAACATTCTATTTGCCAAATGCTTTTACACCAAACGGGGATGGTAGAAATGATGTTTTTAAGGGTAAGGGTATGCTGGATGGGCTTTCCGGTTTTCGCCTGAAAATCTGGAATCGCTGGGGCGAAATGGTTTTTGAAACCGTAGACCCAAATCAAGGTTGGAACGGGCGTTTACAAAATATAGGACGTACCTTGCCGGCTGGTGTTTATAGCTATACCTTGTTTTTTGAGGAAATCCGTGGGCAGCGGCACAAAAGGGAAGGTGTAGTTGTTTTGATTAATTGACAAATTTCTAATTGTTTCTCATCTTCTATTTTTTATCCTGAAAAATCTCTTATCTTTGCATTGGACATAAATTTATAGTCAAATGCAACAACAACTATCAGATTTTAAAGTGGATATTCTTGAAGGTATCCCTGAAAAATTGCCTTTACCAAAACCATACGATACCACCGTCAGCCATGCGCCGAAAAGAGTAATTGATGGTGTACTTTCCGTAAAGGAAAAAAAATTAGCACTGAAAAATGCACTCCGCTACTTCAAGCCGGAACACCACGCCATCTTAGCGCCAGAATTTGCCGAAGAGCTTGAGCAATACGGACGCATCTATATGTATCGCTTCCGCCCAGATTATGAGATGAAAGCCCGACCTATCGAGGACTATCCTTGTCGTTCAAAACAAGCTGCTGCGATCATGCTCATGATTCAGAATAACTTGGATTATAAAGTGGCCAAGCATCCCCATGAGCTAATTACCTATGGTGGCAATGGTGCCGTTTTCCAAAACTGGATTCAGTATCGTCTGGTGATGAAGTATCTGGCGGAGATGACGGATGAACAAACCCTCGTTTTATACTCCGGCCATCCACTAGGCTTGTTTCCTTCCCATAAAGAAGCACCAAGGGTTGTCGTGACCAATGGCATGATGATCCCGAATTATTCTAAAAAAGAAGATTGGAATAAATTTAATGCGCTGGGCGTAACCCAATATGGGCAGATGACGGCGGGTTCCTTTATGTACATCGGGCCACAGGGAATCGTACACGGTACAACAATAACCTTACTGAATGCAGGAAGGAAACTGGGACTGGGTTCGATGGACTTGTGTGGGAAGGTTTTTGTAACATCCGGCTTGGGTGGCATGTCAGGAGCACAGGCACTTGCGGGAGTGATCACGGGTGCTGTTGGTATCATTGCGGAAGTTGATCCGGATGCCGTTCAGCAGAGAGTCACGGATGGTTATATAAAATCGAACAATGTTTTTACGGATTTAGATGCGCTGATCCATCGTATGGAAGAAGCTCGCATTGATGAGGAAGGGATTGCCCTAATCTATCAAGGAAATATCGTAGACCTTTGGGAAAAATTCGCTGCGGATAATATTAAAATTGAGCTGGGTTCTGATCAAACTTCTCTCCATAATATTGATGACTTGGGATATTGCCCTTGCGGGTATTCTTTTGAAGAAGCCAAGCAGTTATTGAACAGGGATAAGCCTAAATTTATGGCTGCTGTAGCAGCAACATTGAAACGGCATGTGATCGCCATCAATAAACTTGCTGCACAAGGGATGTACTTCTGGGATTATGGAAATGCCTTCCTGAAAGAAGCGGGAGAAGCTGGGGCGGATATTTGGGAAAACGAGGAGGAAAAAATTTTTAAATATCGTTCTTATGTGGAAGACATCATGGGGCCGATGTGTTTTGATTATGGTTTCGGGCCTTTTCGTTGGGTTTGCTGCTCTGGGAAAAAAACAGACTTGGATAAAACGGATGCCATTGCCGCAGAGGTGTTAAAAGCAATGTTGGAAAATGCGCCCGAAGAAATTAAAGGGCAACTGAACGACAATATTATCTGGATTACCACAGCAGATGAGAACATTCCCGTTGTTGGTTCAAAATCCAGGATTTTATATGCAGACGCGGAAGGACGGATCAAAATTGCGAAAGCTTTTAATGATGCTATCGCAAGTGGTCATCTGGAAGGCCCTGTGGTTTTGGGACGCGATCACCATGATGTTTCCGGAACCGATTCGCCCTTTCGGGAAACGGCCAATATTACGGATGGCTCTCGTTTTACGGCAGACATGGCCGTGCACAATGTTATCGGAGATGCCTTTCGGGGAGCGACTTGGGTTTCCTTGCACAATGGTGGTGGAGTAGGTTGGGGTGAAGTCATCAACGGTGGTTTCGGAATGGTGCTGGATGGCACCCCGGAGGCAGAAAACAGATTACGATCCATGCTGCATTGGGATGTCAACAACGGCATCGCCCGCCGAAGCTGGGCTAGAAATGAGGAAGCCATCTTCGCCGCTAAACGCGCCATGGAAATGGAGCCTCGGTTGAAAATCACCATCCCCGAAGTTGCAGATGATAGCCTTTTGGATGATGTGTTTTCGTAGTGTCGTAATGCTTGCCACGTCGTAAGTAATATTTGCGGAGTATCTGTTTTTGTTTGAAATGCCTCTAAATAAGATATATGAAAAAGAAAATCTTCCTAGCCTTATTAATCTTATTTGTCATCGCACAATTTTTTCGCATTGACAAGACCAACCCTTCTGCTGATCCGACACAAGATTTTATAACATTAGAAAACCCAACACCGGAGATTGAACGTATTTTGAAAATAGCTTGTTATGATTGCCACTCTAATCATACCGTCTATCCTTGGTATAGCAATATTGCCCCAGTTTCTTTTTGGGTGAAAAGGCACATTGATAACGGGCGGTCAGAACTTAATTATTCTAACTGGGGGAATTATCCCGCAAGGAAAAAAAGACACAAGCTGGAGGAAAGTGTTGAAATGGTTGTTGATAAGAAATCCATGCCCTTACTCCCTTACTGGATTGCACACCCAGAAGCGAAACTCAGCCCAGAACAGAGAAAAGCACTAGGAGATTGGTTTGCTCAAATTGCAGAACAGGTTAAATAATTTGAGAACATAATAGGGAGGGTTTTATAGTTATAGTAAAGGTAAATTGAGCGCAGTTTTGCATCCTGCTAAAACACGATTTTAAAACTTTACAGGTAATTTTTACAAAAAATAAGAAATTAATTTTTAATTTTAGGGAATCGGAAATAAATAATATACCCGATAAGTCGCCGAGAATTTTGATATAGACGAGGCATTTTTGAGGCAAAGGCCAAGCTTGTACCGACTGGATACAAATAGCAGCGCTACGCAACGAGAAAATAACGAAGTATGTATTGAAATTATCAAGATTTGGTCGGGTAGGTTATTATCTTCCGATTCCCTTAAGAATTTGAGAGGGATTTGCAAGCTCCACATCAGGCATTTTTGTTCGTAAAAGAAAAAAAGATGCACAGGGTAGGGTACACTATGAAAAATTGGATGGATTTGATTAGTGTGGAAGCATTTGGTTATCAGGATGATGTTATTTTGTGATTCATGGCTAAATGCAAGCTATACTCGCGATGCTAAAATAACAGAATGAGATTAAACTTTGAATATAAAGATTCTAACATAATGTTGAGCAAAAACATTATCGGGGGCAGAGGCTATTTAGACGCTATGGGTGTATGTTTGGCCTTCCTATTGTTGTCCGGTAGCTGGTTTTTTTCCTATGGACAATCGGATATTTTATCTTTTGGAAGACCTGTGTTTGAGGTAGAGTTGCCTGCTGATTATAATGATTATATTTATTGTGATAGTTATGGTTATGTCTGGATCAGTTCTATAAATGGAATATATAGATCAAGTGGGCATGGCGAATTAAAGTCTTATTTGCGTAAAAAGAAAGGCACGTCAAGTTCAGCCAGTATTATACACAGTAATTTTTTTGAGGATCGTTTCGGGGATATATACGTGGCCAGTTATAATGACATCAACAAGTACAACAGAAATGAAGACAATTTTGAAAGCTTTAAAATTACCAATCTTGTAGGAGATACTATCAAAGAAGGATATAAGATCATTCATTTACAACAGGATTCGATTCTTTGGTTGAATGCTGGAGAGGGTATCTATGAATACAATCTGAATTCAGGTACCGTTTTAAGGGAAATACCATCACAAGGCAGATTTTTTTGTACAGATGAGTATGAGGATGGTAGCTTGAAGCGAATCTATGCTTGTTTTTATACGGCACCTGGCTTGCAAATCATTGATTTTTATGAAGATGGCCGTATGGATACTGTTGTATGGGTAGGGGAGGCAGATTATAATGCGCTGGATTGTTTGGTTGAAAATGATACCTTGGTCTGGTTGTTCGGGAATAATGGTGTCATTGGTTTTAATCCAAATGAGCCAGATCACTGGGATGAAGTAGATGGTTTGGAAGTTGGGGATGAAGTCCAACATGGTATATCCATTGATAGAACTACAATCTTATTGATGAACAGGCTAAATCAAAGAGCCATATTAGATAAGGAAACTCGGGAAATAACCTATTCGGACAAAATATACCCTGCTGCCTTATATTCAGCTTATCTTGACCCTAATGAATTGCTGTGGCTTAAGGAAGATAATACGAATACCCTCTCTGCTTTTTGGGTTGAAAGAGGGGAATTTAATTTGACCCGTCCCATAGAGATGGATACTTCAAATGCGCTCTTAGAGTTTTTTCTGGAAGATAGTCAGTTGAGAAGGTGGTTTGTTAGTAACACAAAAGGGGTGTTCCTTTATGATAAAAACAGGACGCTGACGAAGCATTTTCCTTATGCTGAGGAAGATAGTAAATTGCACGCTGTACATACACTCACGGAAGATCAGGCTGGTAAAATATGGGCCATAGGCAATGAATATATCTATGTTTTTAATGACAGGAAAATGACATGGGAGCTTATTACATCCAAGCCAGGATTTAATCTGGGGTCTCTTATCAATTTATCGGATAATGTAAAGTTAGTTTCTGGCTTGCAGGGTGTTTATAAATTGAAATTGGGGAAAGATAGTGTAAATTGGCAGAAGGTTGATTTGCCCGATGGTATTGAAGATGGTGACATCATGTATATGTTTGAAGGGGAAGAGGAAATAACTTATACCTGGACAATCTCAGATTTTTGGATTTTTAAATACGATGTGGAAAAGGACAAGTTAGACTTTGAAAACTATAAACTGGACGATATTGTTTATGATATATATGAGGATCCCGTTTGTGATACCGTTTGGATCGGTACAGCCACTGGCCTGCTGGCTTTTGATAAAGAGAGAAAAGTATTGGAAAATGCATTGCCAGAACATATCTTGACTACAGAGGTTCGGCAGGTGGATGCTATTTCAAGGGACGAGGATGGGAATTTATGGTTAGCAACACAAGACGAATTGTGGAAGTATGATGTGGATACAAGACTTTTAAACCGATACGATCTGGGAAAGGAAGTCTTGATAGACAACGTAAGGTCTTCCTCTGGAAGTGTCACCAATGAAAAAAATATTTGCTTTGTAAATAGCAAGGGGTTATTAGAGTTTAATCCACTTTCTATTAAGCCTTATCCCAAATTTCCCAATATAGATGTTGTTGATTTTAAAGTTAATAATGAACTCTACCAATTCTCCTCAAATCTTGATGGGGTGGAACAATTTAAACACTATGAAAATACTTTTAGTTTTGGATTGAATACGGTCGGGCATTATTTACCGGAAAATAATAGTATTTACTTTAGCCTCAAAGGTTATAATGGGGATATTATGGAAACCAAAAATGGAGGCCCTGTAAATTATAACAATTTGTCTCCGGGGGTGTATGCCTTGGAAGCCTATGCCGTAAATTCGGCCGGTATGGAGCCTGAAAAGAAGGAAGGAAAAATATTGTTGCGTTTTGAAATAGAAACACCAATCTGGAAGAGGTGGTGGTTTTTCTTGATGAGTTTTCTCTCTGTTTTGTTATTTTTATATGGATTGTATACTATACGATTAAGGCAACAGTATCAGAAACAACAACTTATTTTTAACTCTAAGGGCGAAGAGCGCAATCGTATTGCTGGGGAGTTGCACGATGAGATCGGGTCAGGACTTTCCAATATTCGATTGTTGAGTGATACTTCCATTGCTAAATCTCCTGACTATCATAAAATTTATCAACTTACTTTTGAGTTACAAGAAAAAATGTCAGATATTGTTTGGGCTATGAATGTGGATGAGGATACCTTGGAAAGTTTGATTGGTGTGATTTATGAACATGCAAGTACTTATCTGGAACTCAATGATTTAAAGCTAGATATTCAAATTTCTAAGTTGTCGGAATATGAATTAGGAGGGGAAAAAAGAAGGGATATTCTTTTGGTGGTGAAAGAGATTCTTCACAATGTCGTAAAGCATGCCAAAGCGGGAAATGTGTTGCTTAAAATTGAGATAACAAATGATATACTTTTACTTTTAATTGCTGATGATGGTATTGGCTTTGATCCAGAAATCAGAAAATCGAAAAGTAATGGGCTGAGAAATATTCGGAAAAGAATAGAGAATATGCATGGAAAATTAAATATTGATGGGGCTAATGGTGGTAAATTTACCATTGAAATTCCTTTGAAATCTCAAACGAAAAACGAATCCCCCTTTTTCAAGA
Organism: Saprospiraceae bacterium; assembly: GCA_020627865.1. GTDB lineage: Bacteria > Bacteroidota > Bacteroidia > Chitinophagales > Saprospiraceae > JAHDGC01. Next base: position 9,547 of record JAHDGC010000053.1, read on the forward strand.
TTGGGCGTTTGTTAAAGAGTTAAATAGTTTATAACTAAAGTTATAATTCTATTTTTTCTATATTTTTTAATTTGCATAATATGGCTATTGGCCAAGTTCAAGGCATAAAAATAAACAAATGATAAAGGTTTGTATTGTTGACGATCGTCCCGAAATCAGAAATTCATTTGAAACAAAAATCAATCAGGAGCCGGATATGGAATGCGTCTGTGTCTACAGCAATTCGGAAGATGCTTTAGCCGGTATTCCCGTGAGAAAACCGGATGTGGCCTTGATGGATATCGGCTTGCCAGGTATGAGTGGTATAGAATGCTTGGTGCGTATAAAGGAAAAATGTCCTGAGACTAAATTCATGATGTTTACCATTTTTGAAAATGATGATAACGTTTTTGAAGCACTCAAGGCAGGGGCAGATGGCTATGTGTTAAAGCGAGAATCCAGTAATAAAGTGATTTCCTGCTTGCGTGAAATCCATGACGGGGGCGCTCCCATGAGTCGTTCTATTGCCAGAAAAGTTTTGATGAGTTTTCAAACAAAAGACCGCAAGCCCAAGCAGGTTTTGATTGAGAACCTTACACCAAGGCAAATGGATATTTTACGTCTTGTCGCAAGAGGCCTACCCAATAAATTAATAGGCGATCAACTCAATATCGTGGAGGGTACCGTAAAAATCCATATACATAATATCTACAAAAAATTACAGGTCAACAATAGGGCAGAGGCCACAAAAAAATACTTAGGACACTAACACCCTACATTCTTTTTCATATGCGAATATAAGTTTATAACTAAAGTTATAGTTTTCAAATTTAAGGAATCTGTATATTGTGCTTAGAAACATGCACCGCTTTTTATAATAGCTTAAAGGACTAAATTCCCCAATTCACTGACTTGGATTTAGGATAATAACTAGCCCTAAATATTCAAGACCGAATAGATTTTTAAGTAATAAACCGACTAGAAGCCGTTGTGCGATTGACGTATCATTCATGCTTCATAGCTGAAATGTACTAGATTCTGTTTGGCTAAGCGTGTTATAATTAAGAGAAAGATGTGATTCATTCAAACAATGCTTTGGATTGTTTCTTCTTATGATATTTATATTCTTAGTATTTGAATAAAAAGTTTACCTCCATATTAAGATGTTTTGATTCCCGGTCTGTTAACCTGCTCAATACCTCTTCTTAAAGACCCCGTCAATACATCCATGGTTGGTTTTAATTGATCTTATGGTGTTAATCTGCTCAAGCACCGGAAAAAATCAATTTCTATTTTATGTCCTGGGTAGCTGCGGGTGAATTCCACTCGTAGCTTCCAGAATTTTATCCCGGCTTCATAATAGTGCCTAGTTCTTCTTCCAATAATGTTCTCAATGGAGTATAAACGGACTCCGACTCCGCTTTTAACCTAAGCCATATTTCCTTTATCGTTTCCAAATCATTTTGCTCATTTTTTATCATCTTTTCTATAGTTAATGCGGCTTCCTGCTGCTTCTTCATCCCCATCATCATGTAATTTGATTTAATCCGGTGGGCTGTACCACAGATGAATCCAAAGTCTTTGTTGTTGATTCCGGATTGTATTTGATCCAGTCCTTTCGGGATTTCATTCAGGAAAATATCTATCATATCTCTAATGAAAGTTTGATCGCCATTGGCCATCTCCTGTAGGTAGCTTAAATCAAAAGACGCGGATTTTTGAACGGATGTTTGACTTGTGGCTTGTTCTACATCAGGGGCTACTGCCTTGTTGGATACCTCACGTCCCGAAGTATACTTGATGACGGTTTGCTTTAATTGCACCGGAGAACAGGGCTTCGTCAAAAATTCGTTCATCCCTGCTGCCATAGCACGGTTTCTTTCTTCCAACAATGCGGCAGCAGTAAGGGCGATAATTGGAACATCGTGATTGGGGTTTTGGGGGTTACCTCGAATCAACTTTGTAGTATCGCAGCCATCCATTTCTGGCATATGAATATCCATAAAGATGATGTCAAAAATTTGATTTTCTGTGATCACTATGGCTTCTTCTCCACTACTGGCGAATGTAAAATAAGAATCCCATTGTTCTAGTATTTTCCCCATTAATTTTTGATTCATCAAATTATCCTCTACAACAAGTATGCGGATATTTTTGAGTAAAGTGCCAGAATCTGGTCGGGCTTCGTTTTTCGGAACGACTGCTGCCGCGGAAATATTGGTGTTTTTAAAAGGAAGGATAACAAAAAAATCGGAACCCTTTCCCTGTTGGCTCTCTGCCCTTATGGCACCCCCCTGAAGTTCTGCCAGTTGTTTTACAATGGTGAGGCCAAGCCCTGTGCCACCATATTTTCGGGTAATGCGAAGGTCGGCCTGTTTGAAAGTATCGAAAATATAATTCAGTTTGTCAGGTGCTATTCCGATACCGGTATCGTGAACATGAAATTGGATGATGGAATTTTCCGTATTGGAATGCAATACCTTTACCTTGAGCCCTATAGTACCTTCATGGGTAAATTTTATAGAATTCCCCAGTAAGTTAATCAAGATTTGACTCAACCGAACACGATCTCCAATAAGTAGATGTTGGATAGATTCATCTATTTCCATAGAAAGCGTAATCGGCTTGTTCTGAATTTTTAACTGGTAAGTCTTATGCAAGATTTTTAGCAATTCCTGAAGATTGAAATTTCGTTCCTCAAGGGCAAGTTCTCCGGCTTCAATCTTTGATAGGTCAAGAATATTATCTATAATGCTCATCAGGCTATCCGCAGAAAAAAGCAGCGAGTTTATAATTTCTTTTTGTGATTCACTGGGGTTACTGTCATATAGCAGGTGTGTCATGCCGATGACGGTATTCATCGGAGTTCTGATTTCATGACTCATATTGGCCAAAAATTGACGTTCTGTATGACGGGCTGCCTCCGCCGTTTGTTTGGCCTGAATCAGGGCCTTCTCCGTTTTCTTCTTTGCCGTAATATCCCGAACAATATCTTGGGTGCTGATGAGTTCTCCTTCTTTAAAGATTCCTGTAGAGTTTACTTGAACATATTTTAATTCACCTTGCTTTGTGAAAATACGGCATTCGTGGTTCTTGAAAAATCCTTCTTTTCTCAGCTTTTTGAGCTGTTGTTTTGATGCCTCGAAATCATCAGGATGGATAATGTCAAGGATGCATAGATTTACCTCTGCTGACTCTTCATATCCTAGGAGTAATTTCCCAGAATTGTTGCATTCCAAAATATAGGATTTGTTGTCAACGAAAAAAAGAGCGTCATGCATCCTGTGGAAGAGTTCCATGTATTTTTTATTGCTTTGGCGAATAGCTTCCGTTGCTTCCCGTTGATGCGTAATATCTGTGACGCTGCCAAACGTTCCAATAATTTTTCCATGAATATCTGTATATGGAGAAGCATTTATCTTGCCCAACCAAGTCTCGCCATTTTTTCGGATATGCTCTGTGGTGTATGTTTCAGTAGCGCCTTCTGCTCTCTTTTTTATTTTACTACGGAGGAGTTTTTTATCTTCATCTCTAGCAAGCAATACTTCAGAGTTTAGCCCTTCCAATGCTGCCTTTTCATAGCCAGACAATTTGGCCATTTGCTCATTGACAAAAATAATTCTCCCATTCAAATCTGTAATAATCACCCCTTCTGAAATATTTTCCAGCAGAAAATCATATTTTTTTTCCATGGCTAAAAGTGCTTGTTTTAAAGTTATCCTTTTCTCTTTTTCTTTTTTGAGAACTTCATTAATCAAGCAACATTCTAATTGAAGACTGAATTTATCTATAGGATCATTCAAGAAAAGTAATTCTTCATTGCTGAAAATATCTTTTTGCTTGGTATATATTTTTATAAACCCTAGATCACGTAGGTTATATATCGCGAATGCACCATCCGTGATATTTTTTTCTTGTATATAATGCTCAAAATCAGCATCATTTTCAGTAACAATTTTAAACAAATCATTTTCAAGTTGGCAGGCCAAATAACTGTTCTGCTGAAGACTTGTTTTATCTATATAGTTCTTAGGGAAAGCATGTTGGAGGGTGTGTCCACGATCTTGTTCTATATTTTTTATGAAACTGTTCTTTATCCAAATGGCCGCATAAACAAGATGCTCTCTTTTTATGAGTACATTAATGAATGCAGTACAGTTTTCTATCGTCGAAAATTGCCTCCGTATGGATGAACTGAGTTCATATTGAAAAGACAATTCCCCAAAGGTCTTTACCGCATTTTTTTTCATCGTAATATGTTTTCACCTGTAAAAATTGGTGCGCTAGTATCTCTTATTAAATTTTTTATCGCCGAGTCCTTAAGCGCCAGCCTCCAATATTTTATCATTTTTTAACATCCTGTATATTGTCGATTTTCCAATGTCTAATTTTTCCGCGACTACAACAATGTCGTTATTATATTTCTCTAGAAAATGCGTGACAATGGCTTTCTTGTATTCTTCAAAAGTCATTTCATTAGCCAAAAATGAAGTGGATTTGTCGGGACTCGTGAATCTGATGTCCTCTGCTTCAACAATATTATCCGTACACAATACGGCCGAGAGATCAACTACAGCTTTTAGTTCCCGAACGTTCCCAGGAAAACTATAGGATAATAGTTTGTCTTTTGCGGTTCGACTAAATTCAATCATGGCTAGATCGTTTTGTTTACAAAACATATCCCGAAAATGATTGGCTAACAAAATAATATCATTGTCGCGTGTTCGCAGTGGGGGAAGTTTTATTGGAAGTCCAAGTAGACGATAATAAAGGTCTTCTCGGAACCTGCCTACCCTTACTTCTTCCAATAGATCTCGGTGGGTGGCAATGATAATCCGAACATCAAAGCTTACCGGTTTTTCTCCCCCAACTCGCATAACCTCCCGTTCTTGTACAGCGCGCAGCACTTTTGCCTGAAGAGAAATATTCATCTCCCCGATTTCATCGAGAAAAAGAGTCCCCTTATCTGCCATTTCAAACATCCCTTTTTTCCGGGTAACTGCTCCGGTAAAGGCACCTTTTTCATGGCCAAAGAGTTCACTTTCTAACAATTCATTGGGAATTGCACTCATGTTTACGGCTACAAATGGATTTTTTTTCCGGCTGGAATTGTAGTGAATACTTTTGGCAATCACTTCTTTTCCCGTTCCTGTTTCACCACTAATGGAGATGGTAATATTCGTCTTTACGGCTTTCTCAATAAGTTTGTAAACCTTTTGCATCTCCGTAGAATTACCAATAATATTATGGCCCGGAGAAAAATTGGTTTCTAGGGCAGCCTTGAGTGTCTCTACTTCATTTTTTAGGCTGAGTTGTTTCTTGATTTGATCTATGGAGTGAAGCAGCCTTTCCTTGGTCTCGCTATCTTTAGTAATATAGTCATGTGCGCCTTCTTGAAGTAAACTGACTGCTGTGGAAACATCTTGTTGGCTGGAAAGGATGATGACAACCATTTCTTGATTGTAAGCTTTTATCTTTTTCAGTACTTCTGCCCCGGTCATATCCGGAAGACTATAATCCAGCGAAATAACGGATGGTTGTAGATGTAAATTCTTGATACATTCTGTTCCTGTAGGGAAAACATGTACTTCATGATCGGGGTTCATTTCAAGAACATATTTTATCATGCGTTGATACATGGGATCGTCTTCCGCAATAAATATGCGGAAGGCGTCATTCTTTTTTTTCATCGGGATTCTTTTGATAAACGTTTTACACAAACAATAGTTCGTGCAGTTTTTAACTGTGAATTTGGAGAAAATAAAAAAAGGTCGTAAAGTTGAGTTACCACACAAAACTTAAACGACCATGACAAGCATCAAAAAGACACTTGATACAATATTCGCAAAAATTTCGGTAAGGCACAAATGGCAACTGATTTTTTTACTTGAATTATTCGAAGTAATATTTTCGATTCAGGGTAGAGTTAATTTTTCAAATCTTGCCCGGTATTCAAAATATAACGAATGTACGTTCCGGCGTAACTTCAAAAAGTTCTTTGACTGGGTTGGTATAAATCTTCAAATCATGGAGTTGGCCGGATTCCGGTTTTCAAATTCAAATCCGGTTATAGCGGCAATAGATTGCAGCTTTATTTCCAAAGCAGGTAAAAAGACCTGGGGTTTGGACCACTTTTTTTCAGGTGCAGCCAACCGCACATTAAGAGGGCTGGAAATCAGCCTGCTTTCATTAATCGATGTGTGCAGTAAAAAAGCATGGGCACTGGATGTTGTCCAGACTCCACCCCAATTACTGGCCAGAGAAGGGGAAGCAAGCCAGTATTCCCGGATTAATTTTTACATTGAACAAATTCTGGATTTACTTCCGCAATTGAAACAGGTAACTTATTTTGTAGCTGACGGGTTCTATGCTAAAATAAAATTTTTTCTGGCCATCTTGGGTGTTAAAAAGCATTTGATTACCAAACTTCGTTCGGATGCAAACCTGAGATATTTCTTCAAAGGCAAACCTCCCAAAAATAAGCGGGGTAGAAAAAAACAATATGACGGCAAAGTAAACTGGAAGAAGTTGGATCTGCGCAAATGGGTATCTATCGGGCTAGATTATAAATATCCCCATATTAAAATTTATGCACTGGTCCTCAACTCTCCTTACTTTAAGCTAAACCTCAAGGTAGTTTTACTAATCAATACCCGAAACAATAGATATGCTTTGCTGGCATGCACCGATTTAAATTTGTGTGCCAGGACAATTGTTGAATACTACCAGCTCCGCTTCCAAATTGAATTCCTATTCAGGGATGCCAAACAATTTACCGGGTTAACCCATTGCCAAGCAAGGGATGAACAAGCTCTTGATTTCCATTTCAACATGAGCCTCACGGCAATTAACATCGCCCAACTACACATGATGAATGATCATACCAATAAGTCAATGAACTCACTTGTCAGAAAAGCCTACAACACCAGGTTCGCTAATTGGCTTTTCTCTAAACTTGGCCCCGAGGCTAAGTTGTATTTAAATGATCCCCAGCTGAATACCGTGCTTGGCTACGGATGTTTGAACAGAACTTGACAAAAGAATAAAAACATAAAATTCTGAGTAAGAATTAACGGATTTTTAGAAAATTTGATAAAACTGCATAGCAGTTTACAGCTCTGTAGTTAACCTGTTATCAAAATCAAAAAAACTATTTTTTTGCACGGAGTATTGTTTTAATAATATTAATTTTATTTCACTAAGTCTAATATTTCTACTTTTTCTTAATTTTATAACAATATATTTTCTTATTTTTAATTGCACACAACGTCAGGATAC
>JAHDGC010000925.1 GCA_020627865.1 Saprospiraceae bacterium
GGATCAGGAAAGAGAAATTTGTAATTCAATTTTGCTTTAATTTTTTCATTGGAAATGATTTTAAAACTTGCCTCATCGTTTTCTAGAAAAGAAGGCGGTTCAAAACCTTGTTTGATGGCTTGTGTGGTATAAAATTCTTTTTTACTCGGGTGAGTATCTGCGCAAACATTATATACTTCGCCCCAATAGTCTTTATGAATTAATCGGGCAATAATTTCAACTGCATCATCTCGGTGTAACATATTCACAGGGACATTTCCTCCGGGCAGATTTTGCTTTCCAGCCAGAAAACGGCCTGCCTTTCTTTCGCCTCCGACAAGGCCGCCAAGTCGCAAGATGGAGACTTTTAATACTTTTTCATTGAGCAACATGTTTTCAGCTTCTAACATGGCATGCCCAGAAGCCGTTTCCGGAAGGGGAACATCTTTTTCCGTAACTATTTTGTTACAATTTCCATAAACACCTGTCGAGCTGATGAACATTAATCGGGTTGCCCTACCTTTTTTCATAGCATCCAATACCATCTTTACTCTTTTGGGGAAAATAATTTGCACATCTGGGTTACGTCTTCCTGGAGGAATATTCAAGAAGACGGTATCTACATCAAAAAAAGCATTCGGATTTTCGCATTCCAGCTTGTCTGATAATTTTATCAAGAATGGTTGAATGTCATTGTCTTCGAGTATTTTTATTTTTTCAGAACGGGTTGTCGAGCCATTGACAGTATAGCCCAGTGTAATTAATTTTTTGGCTAATGGTAATCCTAGCCAACCGCATCCTAATATGGCAATTTTTTGCATGGTGGTAAAACTTGAGTACACGAACAAATCAGTGCTGGATTTAATTTATGACCATGCCCCTTAAGATAAGATGTAACCTGATCTTAAGCTGCAATGATCTAATGCCAAGAAAATACGTGTCCCCCTCGGGAGGGGGATCAAGGGGGAGGATTTTGTAATACATTGAAAATCAAATTTTCACAAGAAATTTCACCCTTTCCTCCCCCTGCACCCCCTCCCGAGGGGGATAGCACTTTCTCGGCTTCACAGCATTATTACTTGGGATTTCGTTTTCATTTTTTTCACCGTTTTCTCTTAAGTTGGCGACATTCAACTTGAAGCTAACCAGTAGCTTGGTTCCCGAATATCGCCTCAAGGAGCCAGTCGCACCAACTTCCAAACACCATCCTTCATAGTATACTGCACACGATCATGTAACCGACTCCTTCTTCCTTGCCAGAATTCTATACGTGTTGGGTTCAAACAATAGCCGCCCCAGTGTGGTGGCTTGGGCAAAACCGCTTCCTTTTCGTATTGTTGTTCCAACTTTGCAAAACTGTCTTCGAGTTCTTTTCTGGTTTGGATAACCGAACTTTGGGCGGAAGCCCAGGCACCAATCTGGCTACCCTTGGGACGGGATTGAAAATATTTCTCTGAAGCTTCCGCCGAAATTTTGGAAACGGTTCCTTCTATGCGAACTTGTCGATGAAGTTCCAACCAGAGGAAACACAGTGCCGCGTTTGGATTTGTTTCGAGTTGCTGCCCTTTGCGACTGTTGTAATTTGTATAGAAAACAAAACCATTCTGGTCAAAAGATTTCAGGAGTACGACGCGGGCAGCAGGCTTTCCATCTGGTGTTGCGGTGGCCAATGTCATAGCATTGGGTTCTGGCACCTCGGCGCTTAATGCAGCTTTGAACCAATCATTAAATTGTAGAAAAGGATCACTGGCCACATCATTTATATCAAGCGATTGGCCTGCATAATTTTTCCGGAGATTTTCGATTACTGTATTATCTATTTTCATAGGAAATTGTCAATGATTGTAAGTAGAACAACAAAGATACGAGGAAAGTTTAATAAAAATAAAAAACCCTGTCAAAGAGCTTTGACAGGGACAAAACAAAAAACAAACACTATGAACAAACACTAAGGTATATTTTGAAATTCAACTTTATAAAGTTGAATTATTTTTTAGAAAAAGAGCCCAGCCACTTCTGGCTGGGGCATTCAACAAAAACATATAAAAAACACTCTACCCTTTCGTATACAGGTAGGGGTAAAAATATGTCGCGTGCATGCCCTACAAAACATTCTTCAATTCCTGCCTGCGTAAACTTGTCAGGCAGGTTTTCTTAGCACACGAGATTATAATATTGTAGATTTTAAAGTCAAATTATGGGCAAAATAACAAGATTCTGGGGAGACATTTTCCGTTATCAATAAAGGAAAATTAGAACATACACAACAATACAATTACAAATTAATATTGTTATTTAATTTTGCTAAAAATATAAGGGGAAAATAAAGATACAAGGAGGAAAGAAGGGGGAAGATAATGTTTTTGTACTGTCTGGAGAGAGGGAGAAAAATTCCCCCGACAATGCCGGGGGACAAAACAAAAAACAAAAACTATGAACAAACACTCACCCTAAAATTTCTTTACATTAAAGTAACAAATGTTACTGGGATAATGTTTTTTTTATTTCAATTAATCATTGCGATTTCTACTTTATTCTTTTCAAGAACCGTTCCAATTTTTTATATCCTATAAACTTTTTTCTAAGGATTTTTTAATAAAAAATTTAATCGGTATTTCAAAGTGTTGCATCACGCAGACAATTATATACTTTGCAAAGAGCGTACCAAAACGGCTTTCAAAACGTTAAAATATA
>JAHDGC010000926.1 GCA_020627865.1 Saprospiraceae bacterium
CGCCTTTGTAGCATCGTAATGCTTACGACGTTTCCATAATATTGGTTTTTGTTACATATTGGTTTTTGTTACGTTCCGAAATTAGTACAGCGCCTTAACTGCCTTGTCTGCCTGAATTAAATTTCCAGTTTGTTCACTGTCCTTTAATTTCTTACCACTTTTTTTCAAGATTTTGTGCAATTGTTTTGTTGTCAAATCTGGTTTGATACTCTTTAGCAAGCCAGCCAACCCTGCAACATATGGAGTAGCCATGGAGGTACCGTTAAGGCTAGCGTACTTATTCCCAGGCATGGAGGAATATATAGCAACACCGGGGGCGGCAATACCCATATCAACATCTGTTACATGATTGGAAAAAGAAGCTTTATTCAAGGCCGTATCAATAGCAGAAACGGTGATGACGCCTTTTGCATTGGCAGGAGCAAAATCTTTTGCATTGCGCTTACTATTTCCGGCTGCAACAATTACAATGGCTCCTTTTTTGTTCGCATATTCAACAGCATCAGAATAAGCTTTCTGGCGATCAGAGTTAGAAGGGCCACCTAAAGACATGGAGATTACATCGGCTCCTTTATCGGCGGCTTCTAGCATACCTTTTATAATACCTTGTTGGGAACCACCCCCAAAATTTGCCAATACTTTTATACTAGTCACTTCTACAAACTCATTGTTAAGAGACAAACTAGCAACACCTTTACTATTATTACTAACAGACGCTGCCACTCCAGCACAATGCGTTCCATGCCCGTTACCATCTCGGTCATATGATTTTTTTATAGATTTATAATTGGCCTTAATGTCTTCATGTTCGGCATCCACACCCGTATCCAAAATGAAAATCCGAGCCTTCTTCTTGGGTTTTATTTTTTTCGATTGTAAATAACTGTAGAGCTTATCCACACCCATAGCATCGAAGCCCCAAAGTTGATCTACACCGGGATCATTGACAGCATATTTCCGTTTTGATTTTTTTAGTGGCGTAACTTCCATGGGGTCTACAAGTATGTTTTCGTTACCTTCTGCATAATCAACCAAGGAAGAGGCTTCTAATTCCGAGATGATTTCAGGTAATTTAGAGATATACTTATCCGGTACATTAACGACAACGTAATCATCCAGATTGGTCTGACTTTCATTTTCTGGATAAAAAGCCCTTTGGGCAGTAAGGTCGTATTTGTCAATAATCGAACCCAACTCCTTGAAATCAGTCGCTTCTTTCAAATCCAATAAAATCTCTCCATTTTCATCCCAATTTTTAGCATGGGAAATTGTAGGGGGAATGGGTTGTGGTGCTCCCGCATTATTCGGTGTTTCGTTTATTGCAGAGGTGTTTGTTCTTTTCTCCGGAAAGGTATTCACAAGTTTTTGATAGTAAATTCCCTGCATGATGCCATACGTTACCGCAGCCATTGCCAAAAATGTCCATCTATTCCGTTGGAATAAATTAAAGCCCGCTGATACAACTGCCAATACAATCAGATCGCGAAACAATACAAAAAGCTTATACGTCAGAGTAGCATCAGCAAAGGCAAGGCTAAAAAGATATACTAAAAAACCGCCTAGAAAAAAGCGACTCATCATCAGGCTATACTTCCGGTTTTCCTGAAAATAAAACCAGGCAACAAGGCCAAGTAAACTGATAAAGAAACCTATGGGATAAATGGTAGTCAACATGAAAGAATTATTTTTTGTAGATGAATAAAAACACCGTTTGCGGTTATAATATAAGGTTTATTCTGCAAAAGAACACTAGTTTGCGATAAATCGCTAAGGTAAATCGCCTTGCAATATGATATTTTAGACGAAATCATACGAGAATAGTCGAATAAACAAGCCCAAGGAACGAAAAATCCAGAGATATTTGATCTCAAATTGGGATTATTTTGAATCATTGCTGCATATGAATTAAAAGATTTTTATTTTTGCCCCTTTAAACGATACCTGAACAATTATTCACGTATTTTATTTATACGTAGAGACACAATGCAATTGTGTCTAAATATTATAACGTTTATACTAATATTAAGTAAAAAAAATAAAATGTCAGAACACGTAAAATGTTTAATTATAGGGTCTGGTCCTGCTGGATATACTGCCGCAGTTTATGCCGCCCGTGCGAATATGTCTCCGCTTTTATACACCGGTCCGGAGCCGGGCGGGCAGTTGATGATTACGACAGATGTAGAAAATTACCCTGGTTATCCAGAAGGGATCATGGGGCCACAAATGATGGAAGATTTTAAAAACCAAGCGGCTCGTTTTGGTACAGACATCAGGATGGAGATGGTTACAAAGGTTGATTTTACAGGGCCCGTTCATAAGGTCTGGACAGAAGGAGGAGCAGAGATTCTGGCGGACAGTGTCGTGATTTCAACTGGTGCATCTGCAAAATGGCTCGGTATGGAGTCTGAGCAAAAACTGATGAATAAAGGTGTTTCTGCCTGTGCGGTTTGCGATGGCTTTTTCTTCCGAGGAAAAGAGGTTGCCGTTGTGGGTGGTGGAGATACCGCAGCAGAAGAGGCAAGCTATCTGGCCAAGCTATGTCCGAAAGTGCATATGTTCATTCGTCGGGATGAAATGCGGGCTTCCAAGATCATGCAAGACCGGGTGAAGAATACGGAAAATATAGAAATTCATTGGAATACAGTCACGGAAGAAATCCTA
>JAHDGC010000927.1 GCA_020627865.1 Saprospiraceae bacterium
CGGGCGCCTCTAATAATATGATGGATTATAATGCCATGCAAAATGCAATCACGCCTTGTCAAATTGGACGTATACAAAGGAATTTTTACAAACTAAATTCCAGACAGCGAAAAACATTAGAGCCTTCGTGGTGTATCGTAAATCCAAAAAACAACATAACAATCAGAAAAAAAACAGCCTGGAATTGTGACAAAGATTTGGAAGGAAATCTTTTCATTACATCCGGTGCAGAGCTGACCATCAAGTGCCGGTTATCCATTCCGAAAGATGGAACCATTACGGTTCAGTCAAACGCAAAACTCATTCTGGATCAATGTAAATTACATAATGATTGTGGGGAAAAATGGGCTGGAATTAAAGTACTAGGAGAAGGAGCCAATAAGGGACAAGTCGTATTTATCGGAGATCCTGTTTTGGAAAATATGATCCATACCTTGGAAACAAAACCGCTGGATTAGGCAGCATTTTTTGTATTTTCTGTAGAAACGCGATGCATCGCGTTTCTACAGAAAATATGACAAATATTTTATAACAACATCAAACATTCGCCAAAGCCGCCTCCAAATCCTCAATCAAATCATCCACATCTTCGATACCGACACTCAGTCGAATTAGGGAATCAGTAAGGCCAACTTTCATCCTTTCTTTCTTAGGAATAGAAGCATGTGTCATACTGGCCGGATGCCCGATAAGGGACTCTACCCCACCCAGAGATTCTGCCAGAATAAAAAGATTAGTATTCTTCAAAACCTTTTTCGCACTGGTCACACTATCATCATACAAGTCGAAAGAAACCATCGCCCCAAAATCCTTCATTTGTCTTTTGGCTATTTTATGGTGTGGATGTTCCTTAAAACCCGGATAAAAAACCTTCCCTACTTTTGGATGGGCATTCAAAAAACGAGCTATTTTTTTTGCATTTTTACAAGCTCTTTCCACCCTGAGATGTAAAGTTTTAATGCCCCTTAAAACCAGAAAGCAATCTTGCGGTCCAGGAATAGCACCGGAAGCATTCTGAATAAAGTGAAGCTTATCTGCCAAATCTTTATCCTTTGCCACCACAACCCCTAGGACAACATCCGAGTGCCCCCCGAGGTATTTTGTCGCGGAATGCACGACAAGATCAGCATCCATCTCCAATGGTCTTTGCAGATATGGTGAGGCAAAAGTATTGTCAACAACCGTAAGAATATTATGCTTTTTGGCGACCTTACAAATCTGCTTGATGTCAACAATATTCAGCATCGGATTCGTTGGTGTTTCAATCCAGATGAGCTTTGTGTTTTCATTAATGTGTTTCTCAACAGCCTTAGGATCATCAAAACTGATGAAATGCCCTTTGATGCCAAAACGCTCATAAATAGTTTTGATAATCCGGTAAGAACCACCATAAAGATCATTCGTGGCCAATACTTCATCTCCCGGATTTAATAACTTCAAAACAGCATCCATCGCAGCCATACCACTACTGAAACAAATACCATCATAACCGCCCTCAAGCGCCGCCATATTTTTCTCCAATACTGCTCTGGTCGGGTTTTGCGTTCTGGCATATTCGTAGCCTTTGTGTTTGCCCGGTGCAGCTTGTGCATAGGTGGAAGTTTGATAGATGGGCGTCATCACAGCTCCCGTCGTAGGATCTGGCTTCACTCCTGCATGAATAACTTTTGTGTCAAATTTCATTATTCTATTTTATTAGTTTTTTCTTTTTACAACTTTTTTTACTGCTTTAATAACATCTTTAGTGCCAAGCCCGTATTTGTCGAGCAATTCGTCTGGCGTACCACTCTCCCCAAAGCAATCATTCATCGCAACAAACTCAATCGGAGCAGGCATTTTTTGTCCCAACAATTGCGCAATACTCCCCCCTAAGCCGCCATTCCGTTGGTGCTCTTCTGCCGTTACAACACAGCCCGTCTTGGCTACCGACTTCAAGATGGCTTTTTCATCCAATGGTTTTATGGTATGGATATTAATTAATTCACAAGAAACGCCTTCGGCTTCTAACTCCCGGACTGCTTCAACAGCTTTCCAAACAAGATGCCCCGTAGCAAAAATACTGACATCCTTTCCTTTGGTGAGTTGAAGTGCCTCACCAATCTTAAAAGATCCTTCCTCGGTAAAAACCGGAACGGATGGCCGGCCAAAACGGAGATAAACGGGCCCTTCGTGCTCGGCAATGGCAATGGTAGCTTCCTTGGTTTGGTTATAATCACAAGGGTTGATCACCGTAAATCCCGGCAACATCTTCATCAACCCGATGTCTTCCATAATCTGGTGGGTTGCACCATCCTCTCCTAGCGATATTCCAGCATGAGAAGCACAAACCTTCACATTTTTATGAGAATAAGCAATAGATTGCCGAAGTTGGTCATAAACCCTGCCCGTACTGAAATTGGCAAATGTTCCGGTATAGGGAATCTTACCGCCCGTTGCAAGCCCAGCAGCAATCCCCATCATATTGGCCTCCGCGATACCAACTTGGATAAATCGCTCAGGGAATTCAGCAATAAATTTTTGCATTTTCAAAGAACCGACCAAGTCCGCACATAAGGCAACTACTTCCTTATTTTTTTTGCCGACTTCCAATAGGCCATCCCCGAAACCATTCCGAGTAGCAATCTTGGCCGTACTTTTTATTTTCTTGATTTTCATGGTTGCTT
>JAHDGC010000928.1 GCA_020627865.1 Saprospiraceae bacterium
GTAATCATGGCATTAAGCCTCGGATGGGTGTCTTTGGTTCGTCAGGGCTTATTGGGGTCATCAAGGATGTGAGTCCCAGCTTTTCACAAGGGCTTTCCATTTTACATAAACAGTCAAGAATCAGTGCTGCCGTGAGGAGAAATAATTACTATGGCTCTTTGGTTTGGGAAGGGAGTAACCCGAAAATAATTAACTTCAATGATATTCCAAAACACGCCGACTTGGAAAAGGGAGATACGATCCAAACCAGTGGCTATTCTTCTATTTTTCCAAGAGGATTAATGATTGGCAGGATAGATACATTCTGGCTTGAGGATGGCAGTAATTTTTATGATATTGAAGTAGAGTTAGCCAATGATATGGCAAGGGTTTATCAGGCTTACATTGTGGATAATTTGATGGAAGAGGAACAATTAAACTTGGAAAAAGAGGAGGTAGACGATGAGTAATATTATTTTTAAACAAGTTTTTCGATTTATTGGACTAGTACTGCTTCAGGTACTGGTTTTTCAATCAGTATCCCTAGGGGAAGAAAACTTTAATTATGTCAATGTAATTGTCTTTCCGATATTCATTCTATTGCTTCCCATACGTACGCCCCATGCGTTGTTGATTTTTTTAGGGTTTCTGATCGGCATTACGGTTGATCTTTTTTATCAAACTCCTGGTATTCATGCCAGTGCCAGTGTTTTTTCTGCATTCGTTAGGCCATTGGTACTCGCGAATATGGAGCCACGAGGTGGATACAATGTTAACCACAGTCCCACGAAAAGAAATTTTGGTTTCAGTTGGTTTTTAGGATATTCGAGTATTCTGATGCTTTGTCATTTATTCTTTTATTTTTCCGTAGAAGCCTTTACTTTTGCATATTTGGGGCAAATTATCATGAGGACGGTTTTTAGCTTTTTCGCTTCAATGGCATTTATTATTTTGTTTCAGTTTATTTTAGATCCGAAAGATTAATTCCTGAGAATTTTCGTGAATGTCTGAACCATGATTCATGTGATTGACTTGATCGCCATGATTTTTGTCAAGACCCGATTAAAACTGTCTGCCTTAGGGCAATTAATTCTTAAAAACTAAAACCCATAAGTGAAATCCGGTTTAGCATATAGAAATCGTTTGGTTCAAATATTCTTTGGACTGGCAACGCTTGTCTTGTTGGTAAAGGCTTTTCAACTCCAAATCGTTGATGATTCCTACAAAGACAGGGCAAGGGCTATTGCTATTGATAAGTATGTCAAATATCCCTCTCGTGGTTTAATCTTGGACAGAAACGGTAAATTACTAGTAAATAATAATGCCATGTATGACCTGATGGTAACCTATAATCAGGTGGATGAAAACATGGATATTGAATTATTTTGTGAATTGCTGAATATTAGTACCGACGAGTTTGCCGAAAGGCTGAATAAAAACTGGAGAGATGCCCGCTATTCCAAGAGAATTCCCTTTGTTTTTCTGAAAAAAATCTCAGCAAGGACGCATGCTCGCTTTCAGGAACACATGTTCCAGTTCCCTGGGTTTTTTGTTCGACTCCGGAACGTTCGTGCCTATCCGCATAAGAATGCATCCCATGTATTGGGGTACATTAGTGAAGTAAGCCAAAGCCAGATTGATCGTTCCAAAGGAAAGTACATTCGGGGCGACTATATCGGGGCGAGTGGTTTGGAGCAGGCTTATGAAGAAAAGCTCCGAGGCAGAAGAGGTGTAGAGTATTTGCTCAAAGATAATCTGGGCAGGGTGGTTGGTAGTTACAAGAATGGCGAATTGGATACAGCAGCCGTTTCCGGACAAGATTTAATGTCCAGTATTGACTTGGATTTGCAAGCCTACAGTGAACTTTTGATGAGCAATAAAAAGGGAAGCGTTGTTGCTATAGAACCGGAGTCTGGTGAAATTCTTGCTATGGTCAGTTCGCCTGCCTATAATCCTAATCTATTAACCATTAACCGTTATCGGGGGCAAGAGTTTAATAAACTACTCAGCGATACCATAAACAAGCCTTTTTTTGATAGAAGCCTTATGGCCAAGTATCCACCGGGTTCTATCTTCAAGACTGTTGTTTCTTTAATTGGTTTACAGGAAGGCGTTTTGAAACCTTACTCTTATGTTCCTTGCAGTGGCGCTTATTATTACAAGAGCTTGAGAAGAGGTTGTCATCCTCATCCCCCGCCTTATGGTATCGAAACGGCCCTGC
Source organism: Saprospiraceae bacterium (assembly GCA_020627865.1). Classification (GTDB taxonomy): domain Bacteria; phylum Bacteroidota; class Bacteroidia; order Chitinophagales; family Saprospiraceae; genus JAHDGC01. The sequence goes on from JAHDGC010000928.1 coordinate 2,201, forward strand.
AGCATTCTTGCAATTCGTACTATTTTCAAACCTTAAGAGATTTGGTAGATAAATATGGTTTTTATAATCCTGCTGTTGGTTTGGATACTTTTGTGAACTACTTGAAGGAGTTTGGCTTGGGGCAACGATTGGATGTAGATATTCCGAATGAAGTTAGCGGGAATGTTCCGGGTTCGGCATATTACAACTTTCTTTATCCAGCTAACAAGGGTGGCTGGCGTTCTCCAACAATTATGTCTATCGGTATCGGGCAGGGAGAGATAGAAATGACGACCCTCCAAATGGCGAATCTAGCTGCAATTATTGCCAATCGAGGCTTTTTCCGAAGGCCACATCTGCTGAAAGGTATCCGAGGCGGCGATCCTATTGATCCTAAATATAGGGAAATCAATCGGGTGAGTATTGATCCAGAACATTTCGACCCGATTATAGATGGTATGGAAATGGT